>JAEUHW010000132.1 GCA_016793245.1 Planctomycetota bacterium | reverse complement strand
CTGGTCGCGCGCTGGTTCGGCTTCGAGGACCGCCAGTTCTTCGAGATCGAGGAGCCCGTGGAGCGCGAGGCGCCGCGCGTCGGGTGAGCCGCGCTGGCCAGGAGGCCGGGCACCTGCGTAGGCTCACGGCATGAGCCGGCCGAACGCACGCGCCCCGCACCGCGCCGCCTGCGCGCTCCTCTGCCTCGCCAGCGTGAGCGCCAGCGCGCAGGAGGAGCGCGCGTGGTGGAGCCTCCGCCCCATCGCCGCGGTGGCGCCGCCCGCGCCGGGGCATCCCGTCGATGCGTTCCTGGCGCAGGCGCTCGCGGCGCGCGGGCTCGCGTTCGCGGAGCTCGCGGACGATCGCACGCTCTATCGGCGGCTGCACTTCGACCTGCTCGGGCTGGCGCCGAGCCCAGAGGAGGTCGAGGCCTACGCCGCGGATCGCGATCCGGCGAAGTACGAGCGTCTGGTCGAGCGCCTGCTCGCCTCGCCACGCTACGGCGAGCGCTGGGCGCGGCACTGGCTCGACCTCGTGCACTACGGCGACACGCACGGCTTCGACAAGGACCAGCCGCGGCCGCACGCGTGGCCCTACCGCGACTACGTGATCCGCGCGCTGAACGAGGACAAGCCCTACGCGCGCTTCGTCGAGGAGCAGCTCGCAGGCGACGCGCTCTATCCCAGCACGCGCGACGGCATCGAGGCGCTGGGCTTCCTCGCCGCGGGCCCGTGGGACCTGATCGGCCACATCGAGGTAAGCGAGGAGAAGATCGACGGCAAGATCGCGCGCCACCAGGACCGCGACGACATGGTCGCGACGACGCTCGGGACCTTCACCAGCACGACGGCGCAGTGCGCGCAGTGCCACGATCACAAGTTCGACCCGATCACGCAGCGCGACTACTACGCGCTGCAGGCGGTGTTCGCCGCGGTCGATCGCGCCGACAAGAGCTATGACTTGCAGCCGGCGCTCGCTTCCCAGCGCGCGAAGTGCGAGCAGGAGCTGCGCGCGGCGCAGCGCGCTCTCGAGAATGCGCGCGCGGGCGGTAACGCGGTTCCTCCGGTCGCGTACGGCTTCCACGCCGCGATCGCGGCTCGCGCCGACGAACACGCTTGGGTGCAGGTCGATCTCGGAGCGAGCGTCGAGATCGAGCGCCTCGTGCTGCATCCCTGCTGGGACGACTTCGCGGGGATCGGCGCGGGCTTCGGCTTCCCGCGTCGCTTGCGCGTCGAGCTCGCGGAGGACGCTGCGTTCACCCAGGGCGTCGTCGCGCTGGAGCCCGAGCCGAACGAGAGCGGATCGAGCTCGGCGCTCATGCCGCGGAGCTTCGCCGCCGCTCACAGCGCGCGCTACGTGCGCGTCACCGCGCTCGAGCTCGCCGAGCGGCAGAAGGACTTCGCGTTCGCGCTGGCCGAGCTCGAAGCGCTCGATCGCTCCGGCGTGAACCGCGCCCTCGGCGCCGCGGTGACGAGCTCCTCTTCGATCGAGATGCCGCCACGCTGGGCGCAAGGCAACCTCGTCGATGGGATCACTCCGAGCGCCGGAGCGGGCGGAACAGCACTCGCGCGCGTCGATGCCGCGGAGCGCACGCTGCGCCTCTTGCCCGCGCCGAAGATCGTCTACGCGGCGACGGTGCATCACGGCAGCGGCAACTTCCGCGGCACGGGTGCCAGCGGTGGCGCCCCGCGCGAGATCCGCGTGCTGCGCCGCGGGCAGGTGACGCAGCCGGGCGAGCTCGCGCCGCCCGCGGCGCTCCCGGCACTCGAGCCGCTGCTGCCCTCGCGTTTCGAGCTGCCGGAGGCGCACGACGAGAGCGCGCGCCGAGCCGCCCTCGCGCGCTGGATCGTCGATCCGCGGAACCCGCTCACCTGGCGCAGCATCGCGAACCGCGTGTGGATGCATCACTTCGGTTCACCTCTCGTCGCGACGCCGAACGACTTCGGCCGCATGGGAGAATTGCCCTCGCATCCCGAGCTCCTCGACTGGCTCGCGACGCAGCTCCGCGACGAGCTGGGCGGGTCGCTGAAGGCGCTGCACCGCCTGCTCGTGACGAGCCACGCTTATCGCCAAAGCTCGCAGGTCGCGAACGCGCGCGCGGCCGAGCTCGATCGCGGCAATCGCCTGCTCTGGCGCGCGAGCGCGCGAAAGCTCGAGGCCGAGGCCGTGCGCGACGCGATCCTGCAGATGAGCGGCGCTCTCGATCTCACGATGGGCGGCCCCGGCTGGCAGGACTTCGTCGTCGAGCGCCCCGAGCACTCGCCGCACTACCGCTACGATCTCGCCGACCCGGAAGATCCGCTCACCTTCCGCCGCGCGATCTACCGCTTCGTCGTGCGCTCGCAGACGCAGCCCTTCCTTTCCGCGCTCGACTGCGCCGATCCCTCGATGCGCGTCGAGCGGCGGAACGAGAGCCTCTCCGCCGCGCAGGCGCTGGCCCTGCTCAACTCCGGCTTCGTGCTCGCGCAAGCGGAGCGCTGCGCCGCACGCATCGAGCGCGAGGTCGGCACCGAACCTCTGCTCCAAGTCGCGCGCGCCGTCGAGCTCGCCTTCCAACGCGCGCTCCATGCCGGCGAAAGCGAACGACTCTCCGCCTTCGTCGCCGAGCACGGCTTGGCTTCGCTCTGCCGCGTGCTCTGGAACGCGAGCGAGTTCGTCTTCGTCGACTGAGGAACCCGCGACATGAGCCTCGAACGACGAGATGCACTGCCCCCGCGACCGAGCCGGCGCGAGCTCCTGCAGCACTTCGGCGGCGGTCTCGGCGGCATCGCCCTCGCATCCCTGCTGCAGCGCGACGCGCGAAGTGTCGCGCGCGGCGCGCAGGAGAGCGATCCACGCCCGGCGCTGCATCGCGCGCGCACGCACGCGCCCCGCGCGCAGCGCGTGATCCAGCTCTTCATGGCGGGCGGTGCGAGCCACCTCGACCTCTGGGACTGGAAGCCGGAGCTCGTGCGCTTGCACGGCAAGCCCAGCGACTTCGGCGAAGCCGTCGAGACCTTCCAGGATGGACTCGGGCCTTGGCTGAAGCCGATCTGGGAGTTCCGCCCCCACGGCCGCTGCGGCAAGCTCCTCGGCGAGCCGGTTTCCCCGCTCGGCGCGCACGTCGATGACCTCGCCTTCGTGCACGACATGGTCAGCGCCTCGGGCGTCCATTCGCAGGCGACCTTGCTCGCGACCACCGGCTTCACGCAGCCGGGCTTCCCCGGCGCGGGTGCCTGGGTGAGCTACGGTCTCGGCTCCGCGAACGACGACCTGCCGACCTTCGTCGTGCTGCCCGACCATCGCGGCCACCCGAGCAACGGGGTCAAGAACTGGGACGCCGCGTTCCTACCCGGCCAACACGCCGCGACCGCGATCTTTCCCGGCACGGCGACGCCGATCGCGCACCTGAAGGCCGCGCGCGCGACGCCGGAAGAACGCGAGCGAGCGACGCACGAGCTCCTGCGCGAGATGAATCGAGCGCACGCTTCGACCCGTCCCGACGACGCGCGCCTCGACGCCCGCATCGCGAGCTACGAGCTCGCGGCGAGACTCCAGCTCGCCGCCCCCGACGCGCTCGACCTACGCGACGAGCCCGAGCACGTGCTGCGCCTCTACGGGCTCGAGCGCGGACCGCAGCTCTGGGAGAGCGAGATCAACGCCGCCGAGGAGAGCTACGTCTTCGCCCTGAAGTGCCTCGTCGCGCGCCGCTTGATCGAACGCGGCGTCCGCTTCGTGCAGATCTGGAGCGGCAACGACAACTCCTTCCCCCGCCGCAACTGGGACTCGCACGAGGACATCCGGCGCGACCACGGCCCGCTCGCGCGCGGCATGGCGCGCGGCGCCGCGGCGCTGCTCACGGACCTCAAATGCCGCGGCCTGCTCGAGGACACCGTCGTGCACTGGACGACGGAGTTCGGCCGCATGCCGAGCTCGCAGGGCGGCAAGGGCCGCGACCACAACCCCTTCGTCTTCACGAACTGGCTCTGCGGCGGCGGCGTCCGTGGCGGCGTGAGCGTCGGCGAGAGCGACGAGCTCGGCTACAAGCCGCGGGATCGGAAGGGCACGCAGGCCTACGACATCCACGCCACGCTGTTGCACTTGCTCGGCCTCGACCACGAGCAGCTCACCTGGCGCCGCGACGGGATCGATCGGCGGCTCACGGATGTGCATGGGCACGTGATCGAGGGCTTGCTCGCATGAGCCGCCATGTCGCGCAGTGCGCATCGAGCGAATGAACCGCATACCCGAGCTCGGCGTTGGAGTGCCGCCATGCTCCAGCCGATCTGCGCCGCCCTAGCCCTCCTCACCCTCACCACGCCGCTGCTGCACGCCCAGCAAGACGAGAGCGAGGAGATCCCGACCGAAGAGCGCACCGAGCCTCCGCGGCGACACGTCGACCCCGAGATCCGCCTCGCGCTGGATTGGCTCCGCCGCCATCAGCGGCCGGACGGGCTTTGGGCGCCCATCGAGGAACCCGCCTGCGGCGACGCGACCTGCAACCTCGGCGACACCGAGCGAAGCGTGCTCGAGCTCAGCGCGCTCGCCACATCGGCGATCCTCTCGGATCGCATTCGGGACGAGCCGCTCTTTCGCCGCACGCTCGAGCGCGCCTCTCGAGCGTTGTTGCGAGAGCTCGAGGCCGTGCCCACGCCGAGGGATCGCGGGGACCGCGCTGGGCACTTCTTCGCGCTCCTCGCGCTGCTCGACCTGGCCGAGATCACGAATCGCGAGTCGCTGCGTGTCGAGCTCGAGCCCTTGCTCGCGGCGGTCGACCAGCAGCACGTGGAGAGGCTGAACGCGAACGAGCTCTACGCCTGGATCACCCTGCGGTGGGTCCGGGAGATGGTCCGCCCACAAGATCGCCGCCCCTGGGAACGCGACGAGATTCACGCCGCCGAAGCCCTCCTCGCCGCCTCCCCCGAGGATCTGGACCTCCTCGCCCTCGTCGCGCTGACGCGCATCTTCGCGGGAGAGACGCCGCGGAGCTCCGCGCGCCTCGAAGAGCTCGCGGAATCGATCGGCGACGAGCGTTGCCCGCTGCTCGAGCGGGAGGCGCCGCGCACCCTCGACGCCACGCTGCTGCGAGGCTTCGTCGCGTTCCAGCTCGGGGGACACGCGTTTCCGCCCTGGAAGCAGGCGCGACAGATGCCGTTGCGCGCGAGCCAAACCCGCGAGGGCTGCGCACGCGGCGCTTGGATCTTCGGTCCGAGCGGCGGAGACACGTCTCCACAGGTGCTCGAGAGCACCGTGCTCGCGACGATGATCCTACAAGTCTACTACTGCTACTGCTGAGAGCTGTTGCGCGACGCGCTCGGGCTCGGTGGTTCGTACGAGCACGTTGCGCGTGACGTGCGCCCCCTCGAAGGGCTCAAAGCACGGAGATCCACAACGCGTTGGTGAAGGACACTTGCTGCGGAGCAGCGATGTCGAAGTAGAGAGCCTGCGCGGCGATGAGGCTATTCTGCAGGCTCGGATGGTTCGGAATGGGGATCGGCAGGTTCATGCCGCCGCTCGCGTCGAGCAAGTGCGGGATCTGTACCGACGGCCGGACGTGGAGCAATCCACCCAAGAGCGTGCTCTCACCGGGTTCGCCCGCGAAGAAGATGCCTGGCGCGCGAGCTAGGCCCTGCGCGGTGACGAAGTTCAACGTCCATCCCCGCGCGGAGCAGCCATTCGCGCCCAACCGCGGCACGAGACCACCACTGCCGGCCAGGCCGGTGCCGATGCCAACGACCCTTCCGCAGGGCAAGCCGGAGCCCCTCAACGCAATCACTCGTCCGCCGCCGACGTTCGTGGTGAAGAAGAAGTCGCCCGTGAGGTAATCGCGCGCAGCACCCTCGACGCCAGCGAACCCGGTCAGGAAGACTCTGCGGGTCGCGGGCAGCGGATCATCCTCCCAATCGAGGTCGTAGACAGCGACTTCGCCCAAGTCGTACTGGCAGACCAGCATGCTTCGGTTCAGCTCGAAGTACGGCGAACTCGCCGTGTACACGAAGCCCTTGGGTCCACCTCCGATCGTCGGCCCGAGGGAGACTCCCAGCACGTTGAAGGTGTAGTTGCTATGGTTGGGAATGATCCCTGCCGAGCCGAACTGCCCCGTCGCGTAGGACGCATACTTCAGCACTCCGTAATCCCAGTACGGCACGAACTGCAGAGCGCCGAGCGGCCCGGTGAAGCCGGGAGCTGCAAGCGATTGCACGTGATTCGTCGTCGAACTCCCCCAGCGGATCATGCCGACCTCGAGCTGCGCATCGCGCGAGTAGAGGATCGTCCTCCGCGGATGACATTCGAGGCCGCCGCCGATGCCCGGCGCCGTAGCGTGCTGCACCGCGGCGCCACCGAAGCCGGTGACGTGTCCTTGCGCGTCCCGCACCACCGGAATGCGATAGACCGCGCCTCCGGGCGTGTTCGTTGCGCCGCTGAGGTAGAGCGCTCCGGTCTCGCCCCAAGGGATGGCACAGCCGCCGAGGTTCATCGGCACGCCGGCGGGAGCCCCGAGATCGACGATGCTGTATGCAGCGTCGTAGGGCGAGACGAGCGTCTGCGCAAACGCGGGCGAGGAGCAGAGCGCGAGAACGAGGAGGGATCGGTGATACATCGAGAGAGCCCTGTTCTGGACCGATGCCGAGAGAAGGACGCGTGGGTCACGGCGCTGAGACATCCTCGGAGACGCTAGTCGCACTCCCGGGATCAGGCAACCACTCGGGACCTCCGTTGGCCTCCACCCCATCCTCTCGCCCGCGGCGAACTCGTGAGCGCGATGGCGCGCTCAGCGCCGCGCCGCGTCGAGGATCGCGCGGAAGCTCTCGATCTTGAGACTCGCGCCGCCGACGAGCGCGCCGTCGATACCCGTCACCGCGAGCAGCTCGGCCGCGTTCGCCGCACTCACGCTGCCGCCGTACTGGATGCGCAGCGCCTCCGCCGTCGCGGCGTCGACCATCTTGCCGACCAGCGCGCGCAGGAACGTATGCACCTCGCCCGCTTGCGCGGGTGTGGCGTTCCGGCCCGTACCGATCGCCCACACCGGCTCGTAGGCCAGTGTCACGCGCGTCCAGTCGGTGCGCGGGAGCGCGCCGAGACCGGCGCGAAGCTGGGTCTCGACGACCGCCTCGGTGCGGCCGGCCTCGCGCTCGGCGAGCGTCTCGCCGACGCAGAAGACGAGATCCAACCCGCCGTCGAGCACGGACTTCGCCTTCTTCGCGAGGAACGCGTCCTGCTCGCCGAAGAGTGAACGACGTTCGGAGTGGCCGACCAGCGCGGTCTTGGCACCGACGTCCTTCGCCATCGCGACGGAGATCTCGCCGGTGTAGGCGCCGGAGGCCATGTCGTGCACGTTCTGCACGCCGACCTTCACCGGGGAGCCGGCGAGGACCTCGGCCACCGCGGGGACATAGACCGCGGGGGCGAAGAGCGCGCAGTCGTAGGGCGCCTGCGCGCCCACGTGCTCGCGCACGGCGCGGGCGAGTGCCACCGCGCTCGCGCGATCGAGGTTCATCTTCCAGTTGCCGGCGACGTACGGTCTGCGGGTCATGCGGGGGATCTCCGGGTGCGCGCGCATGGTATACCGTCGCCGCCGTCGTTCCACGTCCTGCCCCATGACCTCCTGCGCCGCCCCCTCCGCCGAAGCACGTCGCTGGGACGCTCTCGCTCTCGCCGTGATCGCGCTGGGAACGCTGCTGCGCACGCTCGGGATCGGCAGCGAGGCGCTGTGGTTCGACGAGGTGATGAGCGTCGAGCACTTGGCCGGGAGCCACTGGCAGGACGTGAAGGGCGTCCTGACGCGCGTCGATCCGCCGCTCTACTACGCGTTCCTTTGGCTGTGGATCCCGCTCGCGGGAACGAGCGAGCTCGCGCTGCGCCTGCCGTCCTTGCTCTGCGGCGTCGCGGCGCTCGTGCTGATCTGGCGCTGCGGTAGAGCGTGGTTCTCCCCCGCGGTGGGCGCGGCCGCGGCGGCGCTCCTCGCCGCGAGCCCGCTCGCGATCCTCTATGCGCAGGAAGCGCGCTTCTACGAGCCGCTGCTGCTCTGCGGTCTCGCCGCGTGCGCGGCGTGGGATCGGCTGCTCTTGCGCGAGGGCGGGAGACGCGAGCTCTGGCTCTACGCGCTCGCCGCGGCGGCGCTCTTCTATCTGCACTTCATGGGCGTGCTGCTCGTCGCGGCGCACGCGCTCTTCCTCGTCGTCGGCGGGCTCTCGCGCGAGGCGCGGCGACGCGGGCTCCGCGCGCTGGTGACGGCCGCGCTCCTGATCGGCCCCTATCTGCTGGGCGTCCTCTATCTCTATCTCGGCGAGCGCGCGGG
>JAEUHW010000439.1 GCA_016793245.1 Planctomycetota bacterium | reverse complement strand
CCGGCGAGCGAGTGCAGGCGTCGATGTCGGCTTCGATGCCGGGCATCCGGTGGGACGGTTGTCTCTGGCGTTCACGCCCGACGAGCGCTTCGCGTTGCTCGCGAACGACGCGCGCGTCGCGGTGCTCGAGATCGAGAGCGGTGCCGTCCGCGAGCTCGCGGTCGGAGGGCCGATCTGCGCCGGGCGCGCGGGGGCGGAGTTCCTCATCGCGGAGCCGAGCGGCCTCTTCCTCTGGGACGCGGCGCTCGGAGCGCGACGTCAGGGCTTCGAGCGCGGCTGGAAGCCTCACGAACGCCCGACGATGATCGCCCTCGGACCTGGCAGCGGGAGCTGCTTCGCCGGTGGGGCGAACCGCCGGACCTCGCAGATCGATCTCGATGGCGACGAGCCCGATCGCGACGCAGGAGTCTTCAGTGCGTGGGCCTTCGATCGAAGCGCCGACGGGGAACGCTGTGTCCTGGTCCGCTACGGCAGCTCGCCCGGCCTGCCGATGCCGCTCGAGCTGCGGCTCTGGGAACGAGGGAAGCCGATCTACCCTCTCGAGAGCGAACGCTGGCCGAGCGCCACGGCCGCGTGCCTGACTCCGGATGGCGAGCTCCTCTGGAGCGCTCGCGGGCGCAGCGATGCTGAGAGCGGCACATGGCGCCGAGTCTGGCCCGAAGGCGCTCCGCAGAGAGTGAACGAGCGCATCTACTACGCGCTCGCCTCGCTCGGCCGCGGACTCGCGGTCGGGCTCGCTCGGGAGGGCCTCGACCTCATCGAACTAGCTGCGGGTCGCGTGCTCGCGACCTATCCGCCCGCGCAGCTCCGGGGCTTCGCGGACTCGAGCCTCACTGCGAGTCCCAGCGGCCGTTGGATCCTCGCGCTCGCCGGCCGCGAAGCTCGCCTCCTCGAACTCATCCGCTGATCGCATCGATCAGCGAGGGGTCAGACCCCTACGTGATCGACGGCATCGATCAGATAGGGGTCTGACCCCTTCTTGATCGACGGCGCCTTCTCCGGCCTTTCACGGACGGCTCACCGCTTCTGCGTCCGCATCGCGCACCCTTTCGGCCGACGAGTCGGAAGAGGAACTCGCTCGATGCCGCTCAATGCCTACCTCGCGCTGGCACTTCTCGCCGCGCTGCTCTGCTCGCCGCTGCTCCTGCTGGCGAGCCCCTTCCTTTGGTTCGCCGTCCGCCGCGAGCTCGCGCGCCGCGATGCGGAAGGTTGGAAGGTGCTCTGGCCGCGCATGGCGCGGACGATCCGGAGTTTCGCGCCGGTGGTGCTGCGCGGCGAGGAGAGCGCCGACGATTGGTTCGGCGTCGCGAGGAAGGTCGATGATTACCTCTCGCTCGCGCGCGGACCGCGCCGCTGGCGCACGCTTCTTCTGCTCGGCGCGCTGGAGTTCGCCCCGCTGCTCCGCGGCTACGCGCCGCTCTCGCGTCTCTCGCTCGAACGCCGCGTGCGCTTCGCGGACCGGCATCTCGCGGCCCCGCGCGGCTTGATGCGCGTCTTCGCCCTCACGCGGCAGATCGTGCGCATCGGCCACTACGGTCGTCCGATCGCGACCCTGCGCGTCGCCCCGCGTCAGCAGCCGCGCGAGATGGTGGAGCTCTCGGCATGAGGCTCGCCGATTCCATCCGCGATCGCGACGTCGACGTCCTCGTGATCGGCTCGGGTGCCGCCGGCTCGGTGCTGGCGTATCACCTCGCCGCCGCCGGCCAGCGCGTGCTGATCGCCGAGCGCGGGAAGCGCGTGCGTCCGGAGCAGATGCCCGCCGACGAGGCCTCGCGCATCGCGACGCTCTACAAGGACGGCGGCGCGCAGATGAACCACGACGCCGACATGTTCGTCCTGCAGGGGAACGTGGTCGGCGGGTCCACGGTCCTGACCAACGGCGTCACCCTGCGCTTGCCCGAAGACGTGCGCGCCTCGCTCGCGCGCGATCACGCGTGGGAGCTCCCCGCGGACGAGCTCGCCGCGAGCTACGCCCGCGTCGAAGACGTGTTGAACGTCGCCGTGATGGGGCAGCACCTCTACAGCCGCGCCTCGCACAAGCTGGCCGAGGGGCTCCGCGCGCTCGGGCATTCACCCGGCGAGTTCGAGAAGGGGATGCTGCGCTGCATCGGCTGCGGCTACTGCAACGTCGGCTGCCACTACGGGCGCAAGATGGACGCCTCGCAGACCTGGGTGCCGATGGCCGAGGCCCGCGGCGCGGAGGTCCTCTCCGAGGTCCGCGTGGTGGAGCTCGAGCATCGGCGCGGCGTCGTCTGCGCGGCGCGCTGCATCGATCTCCGCAGCGGCAAGGGCTTCCGCGTGCGTGCGCAG
>JAEUHW010000342.1 GCA_016793245.1 Planctomycetota bacterium | reverse complement strand
CGCCGTTGACACCGTGCTCTGGCACGGTACGTTCGGTTGCCCATGAAGACTCTCGCGCAGCTCTTGGGTTGGTCGGTGGTGGCGGCCGTGCTCTGGTTCGCGGTGCTCGAGCCGCTGGCGCACGAGCGCGAGCATCGCGAGTTCGCGAAGGCGCGAGCCAACCAGGCCGCGAGCGCCGAGATGGAGCGGCAGGAGGCGGCGCTCGCGACGGAGTTCGAGGCGGCCATGCGCGAGGGCGCCGCCGAGAGCGCACGGGAGCGCGAGCTCCGCGCCGTCACCGATCCGGAGCTGCGCGCAAACCTGGAGGCTCTGCACGCGTGGCCGGCCAGCGTCGGACTCGTCGAGCGGCCGGCCCTCGATGCACGCGCCGCGGTGGGGGCGACGCGCTTCCGTCCCTACGTCTCGGAGCGCTGGCGCCTCGCGCGCTATCGCTCGGGCGAAGAGCGCGGAGGAACGACGGATCAGGCTCAGGCCTGGGCGGTTCTCACGACCGAGCAACACGTGGTCGAG
This sequence comes from Planctomycetota bacterium, assembly GCA_016793245.1. Classification (GTDB taxonomy): domain Bacteria; phylum Planctomycetota; class UBA1135; order UBA1135; family JADKAF01; genus JADKAF01. The sequence continues at coordinate 1,360 of JAEUHW010000342.1, read as the reverse complement.
TTCGAAACGGCGCTCGCGTGCGCGAAGCGCGGTAGCTTCTGGACCCTCCGCCGCTCCGAGTGGAGCGCTCATGAGGCAGGCTTGCGCAACGCCTTCGCTCGCACGTGGTTCGAAGCCTGGGCTTCGGGATCCGATGGCGATTCGCTCTGCATCGTCTTCTATGCGCCGTACGAAATCGCTCCCGCGATCGCTGAACTCCAGGAGCGAAGGAAGGCGTTCCAGAAGCCGCGAGAGCGCGCGCTCACGTCGCGATAGCACGCGGCACAGAGGAGACCTTGCTATGGCGCGGCCACACGTGTTTCCCGCTCTCGGCGCGGGGCTCTTCCTGTTGGCGATCCTGTTCGTACTTGTCGCGCCGGTGCTTTCGTCGAGCGAGCGAACGCTCGTGCCGCGATATGAACCGGAGCGCGCGCCCCTCGCAGACGATCTCCTCTCCGATCCATCCAAGCATGCTCCGCCGGCAGTGATCTCGCGGATCGTCATTGACTCTCGTGAGGCGCTGGCGCGACCGCGGGGCGTTCTCGACCGCGAGAAACTCCTCGAGGTGCCACCCGACTATCCCTTTGATCCCCAAGCGCCGCTGCCCCCGACGCTGCGGATGGGAAAGGAGAAGGGAGCGCTTGGAGCCCTCGAGGCTGCCATAAGGGAAAACCAGATGGGAGTGAATCCCCTCGCGGTCGAGCTTTCGGAGGCCCAACTCTCGCTCCTCCTGCAGCAGCTCGCCCCGATGCTGGAGGAGCGCGCGCGCCTCATCGAAGAAGTCGTGCGGTGCGAGGGCCTCGCCATGGACGATAAGGAGCCCATCGCCGGCCGCGTCTTCGATGCCGAGGAGGACGCCGAGAACTTCGCACGCGAGCTGTTCGGATCTCCGGATGGCGGCTCGATCCGCATCTGGGGTCTCTGCTCAGGGGATGAGGGGAGCTTCGCCTTCCTCGTCGATCCCACGCGCCACGCTGCCGCCTATCACGCACGGGCGAGGTGGTGCGAGTTCGATGCGTTCCTCGCGAGGCGCATCCAGGACTTCGTCATGACTCGCTAGCTCGCAAGCTGCGTGGGGCTGGGGGCGTCGAGGCCGCGCGTGTGCCCCTCGAAGCCGAACGGCATCTCGACAACCGCCGCGCCGAGCTTCATCCTCGCCCCCCGTCATGGGCTCCTTCCTCGGCCAACTCCTCCGCATCGCCACCTTCGGCGAATCCCACGGCCCCGCCGTCGGCGTCGTGATCGACGGCTGCCCGCCCGGGCTCGCCCTCGATCTCGAGCGCGTGCAGCGCGACCTCGATCGGCGGCGTCCGGGGCAGAGCGCGCTCACCTCGACGCGCGGCGAAGCGGATCGCGTGGAGGTGCTGAGCGGGCTCTTCGA
>JAEUHW010000329.1 GCA_016793245.1 Planctomycetota bacterium | reverse complement strand
CCGAAGAGGAAGAAGTTCTCGGCTCCGACGTGCTCGCGGATCTCGACGTTCGCGCCGTCCAGCGTGCCGATGGTGAGCGCGCCGTTCAGCGCGAACTTCATGTTGCCGGTGCCGCTGGCCTCCTTGCCCGCGGTCGAGATCTGCTCCGAGAGATCGGCGGCGGGGTAGATGTGCTGCGCGGACTTCACGTTGAAGTCGGGATAGAACGCGACGCGCAGCCGATCGCGCGTCGCGGGATCCTGGTTCACTACCTCGGCGACGCCGTGGATCAGCTTGATCATGAGCTTCGCCATCGCGTAGCTCGGCGCGGCCTTGCCGGCGAAGAGGTAGGTGCGCGGGGTGACCTCCGCCGACGGGCGCTCCCGGAGCTCGAGATAGCGGCCGATCACGTGCAGCAGGTTCAAGTGCTGGCGCTTGTACTCGTGGAAGCGCTTCGCCTGAATGTCGAAGAGCGAGCTCGGGTCGGCGGTCATCCCCGCGCGCTGCGCGAGGTGCGCCGCGAGCTGCTCCTTCGCCTTCCGCTTCACCGCGCGCCACTCGGCCCGGAACGCCGCGTCCTCGGCGCAGGGCTCGAGCCGACGGAGCTGCTCCAGGTCGGCGGGCCAGGCGTCGCCGATGGCCGAGGTGATGAGCTCCGCGAGCGGAGGGTTCGCCAGCATCACGAAGCGCCGCGGCGTCACCCCGTTGGTGACGTTCTTGAACTTCGCGGGCTCGAGCTCGGCGAAGTCCTTCAGCACGGACTCGGTGAGCAAGCGGCTGTGGAGCGCCGAGACGCCGTTCACCGTGTGGCTGCCGACGGTGGCCAGGTTCGCCATGCGCACTGACTTCCCGCCGCGCTCGTCGATCAGTGAGAGCCGAGCGATCCGCGCGTCGTCGTTCGGGAACGCGATGCGCACTTGGTCCAGCCAGCGGCGGTTGATCTCGAAGATGATCTCGAGATGGCGCGGGAGCACGCGCCCGAAGAGCTCGAGGGGCCAGAGCTCCAGCGCCTCGGGCAGCAAGGTGTGGTTCGTGTACGCGAAGGTCTTCCGCGTCACCTCCCAGGCCGACTCCCATTCCATGGCGTACTCATCGACGAGCAAGCGCATCAGCTCGGCGATGGCGATCGCGGGATGCGTGTCGTTCAGCTGCACGGCGTACTTCTCGTGGAAGCCCGCGAGATCGGCCGAGCGCTGCCCGTGGATCCGGAGCATGTCGCGGAGCGCGCACGCGACGAAGAAGTACTGCTGCTGCAGGCGCAGCTCCTTGCCCTGCAGCGGCTCGTCGTTCGGGTAGAGGACCTTGGTCAAGTTCTCCGACTTCACCTTCTCGTTCACCGCGCGCTCGTAGTCGCCGACGTGGAACGCCTGGAAGTCGAACGCGTCGACGGCCTGCGCCTGCCAGAGCCGCAGCATGTTCGCCGTGCCTACGCGGTAGCCGAGGATCGGGGTATCGAAGGCGACCCCGAGCACGACTCGCTCAGGCACCCACTCCACGCGAGTGCGACCGGAGCCGTCGTGGATCGTGCGCGTCCGACCGCCGAAGCCGACGGGCACCGTGATCTCGGGGCGATGCACTTCCCAGGGGTTGCCGTAGCGCAGCCACTTGTCCGAAAGCTCGACCTGCCAGCCATCGCGGATCGCCTGATCGAAGATGCCGAACTCGTAGCGGATCCCGTAGCCGATGGTCGGGATCTGCAGCGTGGACAGCGACTCGAGGAAGCACGCGGCGAGCCGTCCGAGGCCGCCGTTCCCGAGCCCCGGATCCTCCTCTTGCTCGAGCAGCTCGTCGAAGTCGAGCCCGAGCGCTTCCACCGCCTCGCGCGCCTCTCGCTCGAGGCCGAGGTTCACGATGTTGTTGCCGAGATGCGGGCCGAGCAGATACTCGGCGGAGAGATAGCACACCGTGCGCGCCGCGGTGCGGTAGTAGGTCTCGAAGGTATCCATCGCCCGCCGCACCACGCGATCGCGGATCGTGTAGGCCAGCGCCATATAGCGATCGTTCCGCGTCGCCACCGCGGGGAACTTCACTTGCGTGTAGTAGAGGTTCTCGACGATCGCGTGCTGGAGGTCCGCGGCGCTCGTGCCGGTGCGCGTGGTGCTGGAGGTGGGCGGCGGGGGATTCATGGAGACCTCTGCTGCGGGGCGGGGGGATCGGCGACGAGCACGAGGTCGCGGAGTGCGCAGATCTGGCTCCGTTTCGCGTGCTTGCCTCTGCCGATGGTCGTGCGGGACGCGAGACCGTACTCGGCGCCGACGAGCCCTACAAGGCGCGCTTTCAGAGCATGAGATCCCGGAGGCTCGAGATCAGATCTTCACCCCGCCCGGCATCGAAACGTAGGGCAGATCTTCTTGCGCCGACGCTGCGGCGAAGGCGACGGCCGCTCGGACATCCAGCTCGGTGAGGGTGGGAAAGTCCGCCAGGATCGCCGCGGTGCTCGCCCCTTCGGCAAGGCTCGCGAGGACGGTCTTCAGGGGCACACGAGTGCCTCGAAGGATCGGCGTTCCTTCGGCGATGAGTAGATCTCGAACGATGCGGTGCTTCCAATCCATGGAGGCGCGCTCCAGGAGTGCGGTGTGAGCGCGTCTGATCGTAGTCCGTGCTTCCTTGCGACGGCTAGTCCCTTGGAGCAGCGCCGGCCAGGTGAGGCGACGGCTCAGCGCACGAACTCCCCGCGCTCCACCCTCTCGACATGACACTGCGTACACCGCGCCCTCTCCGGATGCACACAGCGCAGCTCCTCGCGCGCCGCGGGCCCGGTATGACACGCCTGACAGTCGCGGCGGAGATAGAGATCGTGCGGGATCACCGGCGGCGCGAGCTCGTGCGCGCGCGGGCCCTTCCGCAGGTCCTGGCGGAACGACGTGAACTCGCTCGCGACGAAGAGCGATTCGCTCTCGCGATGCACGTGGCACTGGTTGCAGCGGGCGAACTCGCCGCTCGTCTCCGAGGTCGCGAGGTGCGGGTTCGGCGGCGCGAAGCCCAAGCCCGGCACCTCCAGGCCGCCGGGCTTGTGGCAGTTCAAGCAGTTGCCGATCGCGCCGTGCGGCACGACGGGCGGTGCGCCATCGTAGGCGCGGCGCTCGGCGCGGAGTGCTGCACTCGTCTTCACCGCGCCGGGATGGCCCGGCACGGCGACCTTGCCGGTGTTCTCCGTGTCGCTGCACGCGACGAAGAGCGACGCCGCGACGGACAGGAGCGTGAGCGTGCGGAGCGTCGTGCTCATGGAGCGAGGCGCTCCAGCCGCACCGCGCACTTCTTGTAGTCGGGCTCCTTGGAGATGTTGTCCATCGCGTCCAGCGTGAGCAGGTTCGCGAGGCGGTGCTCATCGAAGAAGGGGATGAAGACGCTACCTTCGACGGGGCGTCCGCGGCCGTCGATGCGCACGGGGAGATCGACGGCGCCGCGGCGCGAGGCGACGCGGACCTTGTCGCCGGTCTTCAGGCCCAGGCGATCGGCGTCGGCGCGGTTCAGCTCGACGTAGGCCTCGGGCATCGCTTGATGGAGCTCCTTCACGCGACGCGTCATCGAGCCGGTGTGCCAGTGTTCGAGCACGCGGCCCGTGCAGAGCCAGAAGGGATAGGTCTCGTCGGGGACCTCGGCCGGCGGGTGATAGGGGCGCAGGAAGAACGCGGCTTTCTCCCCGTAGCCCTTCGCCTTGTAGAAGTGGACGCCGCGCGGTTTCTTCACGTAGGGATCGTGACCCGCCGCGTAGCGATAGCTCGTCTCCTTGCCGTCGACGACGGGCCAGAGCATGCCGCGCGTCGCGCGCAGCTCTTCGTAGGAAGCGAGGTCCTTGCCGTGCCCCACGGTGAAGCGGCGGTACTCCTCGTACATCGCGCGATGCCAGTCGCCGTCGCTCCAGGGGAAGAGATGGCCCAGGCCCATCCGCTTCGCCACTTCGATGATCTGCCAGGCGTCTTCCTTCGCTTCGCCGGGTGGCGCGACCATCTGGTTCCAGTGCTGCGTGCGGCGCTCGGAGTTTCCGAAGATGCCCTCGCGCTCGACCCAGGCCGCGGACGGCAGGATGAGATCGGCGATGTCGGTGGTGGGGGTCGGGTAAATGTCGCTGACGACGAGGAACCCGCCGTCGCCGGCCTTCCGCTGGTAGCGCGAGAGGAAGGGCAGCGAGACGAGCGGGTTCGTCGTCTGGATCCAGAGGGCCTTCACGTCGCCGCGCTGGAATGCGCGGAAGAGGTCCATCGTGTGGTAGCCGGGCTTCGGGTCGATCGTGCCTTCGGGCAGACCCCAGATCTCCTCGGCCTTCTTGCGATGCTCGGGGTTGGTGACGACGAGGTCGGCGGGCAGGCGGTTGGAGAGCGTGCCGACTTCGCGCGCGGTGCCGCACGCGGAGGGCTGTCCCGTCAGCGAGAAGGGGTTCGAGCCCGGGCGACCGATCTTGCCGGTGAGGAGATGCAAGTCGGTGATGAGGTTGTTCATCCACGTGCCGCGCACGTGCTGGTTCACCCCCATGCACCAGAGGCTCACCGTGCCGCGCTGGCGATCGGCGTAGACCTGCGCCAGGGCTTCGAGCTGCGCGGGCGAGACGCCGCTGATCGCGGCGACCTTCGCCGGCGTGTAATCGGCGAGGAAGCTCTTCAGCTCTTCCAGGCTCGCGTCCTTCACCTCGTCGGCGAACTCGTAGCTCTCCGCCTGCGCGCCGAAGCAGCCGTAGCCGATCTTCTCCAGGTCCTCGATGCCGCGCTTGAAGACGATGTTCTCCTCGACGAACGCGCGATCGACGGCGTTCTTCTCGAGGAGCAAGTGCAGGATACCGTTCGCGATCGCGAGGTCGCTGCCCGGCTGGAAGAGCACGACCATGTCCGCGTAGTCGCTCGTCGCGGTGCGGCGCGTGCAGAGATCGATGATCCGGGCACTTGGCTTCCGCTTCTTGGTCTCGAGCAGGCGCGAGAAGAGCACCGGGTGCATCTCGGCCATGTTGTTGCCCCAGAGCACGAAGTCGTCGCCGGCCTCGAAGTCGGCGTAGCAGCCCATCGGCTCGTCGCTCTGGAACTGGGTGAGGAAGCCCATCACGGCCGAGGCCATGCAGAGCCGGGCATTGGGGTCCAGGTTGTTGGACCGCAGGCCCGCCTTCACCCACTTCAACGCGGCGTAGCCGTCGAAGACGGTCCACTGGCCCGAGCCGTACATGCCGACCGAACGCGGCCCGTGGTCCTTCAGCGCCGCGCTGAAACGCTCGGCGATGAGATCGAGGGCGACCTCCCAGCTCACGCGCTCGAGCGAGCCGTCGCTCTTCCGCCGCAGCGGATGCGTGAGTCGGTCCACGCCGTAGAGGAAGCCGGGCAGGTGGTAGCCCTTCACGCAGAGGAGTCCGCGGTTCACCGGGCTCTTCTCGTCGCCGCGCACGGCTTGCACGCGACCGCCCTGCACGCCGACCTCGACGCCGCAGCCCGTGCCGCAGAAGCGGCACGGGGCCTTGTCCCACTTCAGCTCCGGTGCGTTGCTGGGGGCGGCGAGCTCGGCAGCCAGAGCTTGGTCGCGCAGCGAGAACGCCGCGACCGCGCCCGCCGAGCTCTGGAGGAACGCTCTGCGATCGACGCCGCTCATCGCTTCTCCCTCCACTGGTGCTCGGGGCGCGCGAGGATCTCGTCGAGCAAGCGCTCGGCCTCCGCGGCGGCGTCGGCCTTGCCGTGGGCTTTGCCCTCCGCGATCACTTCGCGCGCTTGCGGGACGAACTCCATGTAGAAGCGCTCGGCGACCTCGTACATGCCGTGCCAGTGCGCGTAGTCCGGCGCCATCATCGAGGCGCCGTGGCGCGCGCGCCGCCCCTCGTGGTGCCAGAGGTAGAACCAGGTCCACTCCAGCTCTTCGTCGAACTGCGTCTTCGTGAGCAGCCCGCCCTTGGTCATCAGCTGCACGAGGTCCTGGCAGGGCTTCGCGAACTTCTCGTTGTAGAGCACCACGAAGTCGTCGTACTGCTTGTAGAAGGAGTCGACGTAGTCCTGCGTGTGGCAGTGCAGGCAGACCTGCTTCATCGCGGCGCGCTTGTCCTCGGCCTTCTTCACGACGAGCGCGGCGCGCTTCGCCGGATCGGCTTCGGTGACGACCTTGCCGTGGATGTCCGTGTCGAGCCACTGCGAGACCGGCGGGCGATTCGTCCACGAGATGCGCGTGCCCGGGTCGTGCGTGACGCTGCCGCCCTTCGAGTGCGCGGACATGTGGCAGGTGGCGCAGGTGGGAGCCGCGCTGTAGTCCTGCCCGAGCACCCAGGTCTTGGCGTCCAAGTTCATGTCGGCTTCCTTGTCCCGATAGGCGATGCCGTGCTTCGACTCCTCGTAGATCTCCTTCTGCGGGTGGTCGGGGCCGAGATGGCACTTGCCGCAGTTCTCGGGGCGACGCGCGCGGCGCGGCGAGAAGTCGTGGCGGCTGTGGCACGCGGAGCATGAGCCACGCGAGCCGTCGAGGTTGATGCGGCCGATGCCGGTGTTGGGCCAGGTGCCGTCGTGGAAGAGCGGCTTCCCGCTGGCGTTCTTCACGACGCGGCCGACCGCGGCGAGATCCGTGGGCTTGCCGTCGGGGCCGGGCTTCAAGTCATCGACGGTGATCATCTTGCCGTCGCTCGATTGCAGCGCGACCTTCGAGCCGTGGCACTGCTGGCAGCCGACGAACGCGGAGGCCATCCCGTTCACCTCGCGGATGTCGGGGCGGCCCGGCGTCGGCGCGTGCGGATTGAAGATCTTCGATGAGTTGTCCTTCGAGACGCCGCCCTCGACCTTCTCGGCGAGGAAGTTGTCGAGCGACGCCAGGATGTTCCCCGCGGCCGCGTGGTGCGAGCGCTGGAACTCCTCGGACTCCTTCGGATGGCAGCGCGCGCAGTCGCGCGGCGTCGGCATCGTGGCGATGTAGGCTCCTTCGTGCAGGAACCCATCGACGTCGCCCTGCTCCGCCTGGTGGCACTCGACGCAACCGACGCCCTTCGCCGCGTGCGTCGAGCCGTTCCAGTGCTCGATGATGCCGGGGGTCAGGTTCTGGTGGCAATTGACGCAGCCCGTCGAGCTCGCGGGCACGGTGGCCTGCTTTGGCCGCCGCGTGCTCTCGTGCTCGCGGCGCTGGACCTCGGTCCATTGCACGAAGACGAGCGAGAGCAGGAACAGGAAGCCCAGGAACCCGATCAGGTAGCGCTTGAAGGTCAGAGACATGGTTTGGCTCCTCAGGGGGCGTTCTCAATGGGCTACGGCGGCTTCCCAGACGGTGAGCGCGAGGATGGCGAAGACGCCGACGATGCCGATCCATACGCTGAGCTCGCTCTTCGGCCAACGCCGACGCACCCAGGCGTCGATGAAGGGCCAGGCGAACATGACGAAGAAGATGAAGCCGGAGCTGAGCACGGCGACGGTGCCGGAGAAGAGCTTCAGCCACCGGAAGACGACGTAGAAGAACCACTCGGGCTTGATGACCTCGGGCGTCACGTTGGGATCCGCGGGCGGTCCCATCGTGGCCGGGAGCACGGTGGCGAGCACGCTGAGCAGGATCATCAGCACGAGGCCGATCATGAGCTCGGTGTAGAGGTGGTCGGGGAAGAAGTTGAAGGTCTTCTTCGCCGTCTCGGGCTCGTCCTCGAAGCGGAACTCGGTGATCCCCTGCAGGCGGATCAGCGTGATGTGCACGACGAGGAGCCCGACGATCGTGGCGGGCAGCACGGCGGCGTGCAGGATGAAGAAGCGCGAGAGCGTGTTCTCGTTGTAGTCCTCGCCGCCGAGCATCATCAGCTTCAGGAAACCGCCGACGTAGGGGATCTGGTCCGAGATGTTGGCCCCGACCTTGGCGCCCCAGAACGAGAGCTGCTCGTAGACCAGCGAGTATCCGGTGAAGCCCGTCATCAGCGTGCAGACGAGCAGGAACATCCCGATCATCCAGTTCAGCTCGCGGGGCTTGCGATACCCGCCGGTGAAGTAGACCCGCATCTGATGCAGGATCACCGCGGCGATCATCATCGTCGCCGCCCACTTGTGCACCGAGCGCAGATACCAGCCGAACGCGGCCTCCTCGGTGATGTACTGCACCGAGGCGTACGCCGTCGCGGGCGAGGGCTGGTAGTAGAACGCGAGCAGGATGCCGGTGACGATCTGGACGATGAAGAGGTAGAGCGGGGTCCCGCCGAGGCAGAACCACCAGCGCTTCAGGTGGTTCGGCACGGGCTCGTTGGTGAGCTCGCGCAGCTGGTCACCGCTGACGGGGATGCGTTCGGAGAGCCAGTTCGAGAGCGCCATCTCAGGAGGCCTCTCCGCCGCGTCCGCTCGCTCGCTGGAGTCCGTCGAGCTCCACCTCGATGAAGAGCAGCCCGTCGCGCACCTCGAGCGGATAGCGCGCGAGCGACTGGCCGGCTTCGGCGGGTGGGCCCGCGATCGCCTTGCCCGACGCATCGAACGCGCCGTTGTGGCAAGGGCAGAAGAAGCGCGCGTTCTGCGCTTCCCAGTTCACGCGGCAGCCGAGGTGGGGGCAGATGCTGGAGAGCGCGATGAAGTCGGCAGCGCTCACGCCCGCACCTTGGCGGGCGATGGTGAGCTGCGATCCCGACGGCGTGCGGAAGGGCTTCGAGCCGCCTTGCGCGAAGCTCTTCACCTCGCCGACCAGCACCCAGGCGCGGCGCGCGGGCTTCGCCGGATAGAGGAAGCGTCCGCCGACGTAGGCGCAGGTGCCGTAGCTCGTGGCCAGACCGCCGAGCATCACGACCTTGCTGAGCTGCCCGAGGAAGGTGCGGCGCTCGGGTTCCGAAGGTTCGCCGTGATGCGCGTCGGAGGAATCTGCGTGGCTCGACATGGGAACACCGCTAGAAGCGCGCCGCGTGGCGCGAGCGAAGAGGGTTAGAACTTGAGACCCATCATCACGTAGACGAAGTGCGCGAGCTCGTCGTCGCCGAGCACGTCCTTCACGTGCTCGCCGGGGAAGAGCACGGCATAGCCGCCCTCGAGCGTGAGGCCCGCCGTCGGGCGCCAGCGCGCGAGGGCATCGATCTCGGTGCCGACGAAGTTCGCCGAGCCCGCGAGGCCGGGGATGTTGAAGTTCGGTCCGCGCACGGCATCGGCGTCCTCGTCGACCCAGAACCACCAGCCGTCGAGGAAGAGATCGAGCTTGTCCGAGGGCGACGCGTTGAAGCGCACCGCGGCGTTGCGCGTGTTCTCCCAGAAGGTGAGGTCGATCATGCCGTTGTGGGCATGCGCGAGCGGGTAGAGCGTGTTGAAGCGCTCGTTCGTGCCGTCGTTCGGGTCTTCGTCCCCGGAGGCGTGGTTCCACTCGAAGGTGATCCCGGGCTTCCAGTCCGCTTCGTCCATGCGGTAGCCCGCGCGCACCACGTACGCGAAGACATCGCCGAACGGGACATCGAGGCTGCGCTCCGGCGAGCCCGCCGTACCCGTCGTGGCGTTGCCGAACTGCAGCGCGCCCTCGGTTTCGAAGTAGAGCCCGCCCTTGGTGAGGATCTCGAAGCGCGCGCCCATGGTGCCGCGCTCCTGACCTTGATAGCGCTCGGCGTCGTGCAGGTAGAGCAGGTAGAGATCGAGCGCGTCCTTCTTCGCATCCTCGATCGGGTGCAGCGTCCAGTACGTGCCTCCGAACTCGGCGCCGGAGACATTGCCCGCCGCATCGCGCGCGGTGGCGAGCTGCGTCGCGAAGACCTCGGTGTGCGCGGGTCCGAGCTCGCCCATCCAGCGCGCGCCGTCGAAGGCGCGAGCTTGGTTCGTCCAGTCGAGCGCGGAGACGAGCCGCTGCGCGCCGTAGGAGATCTCCTGGCGACCGATGCGCAGCGTGTCCTGCGCATCGAGGAGGTTCTTGAAGTCGAGGAAGGCCTGGTGGAAGTCGATGCCGTCGGCGCTGTCGTCGACGGTGTTCACCTCTTCGCCCCAGAGCCGCGTGTCCTGGATCTGCACGAAGGCGCGCAAGAGCTCCGAGAAGTCGACATCGGCGTGGAGCCGCGCGCGCTGCTCGACGAAGTGATTGCTCGGGATCCCGGTGCCCGAGCCGAAGTCGAAGCCGTTCCGCGACTCCGCGCGCCAGCGGACCTGCCCTCCCAGGGTGACCTTCGGGAACGGGGCCGCGGTCCTCACCTGCGGCATCGCCGCGAGTTGAGCTCGCAGCTCCTCCAGCGCTTTCTCCGCGCTCTCCTGCTGCGGCACAGCGCTGGGAGCCGGCCGCTGTTCGAGCTCGCGGAAGCGCCCCTCGAGCTCGTCGATGCGCCGGTCCTTCTGCTCCATCTCGGAGCGGAGCGCGCGGACTTCCTCCAACACGCGCTGCAGCTCGCGGTGCATATCGGGGGCGGGCTCTTGCGCGGCGGCGGCAGCGCAGAAGAGAAGGGCGCTCGCGCAGCGGAGCAAGGGCGCCGGAGCGATGCGACGGAGCATCGGGCTACCTCGAGGGAACGGGTGAGTGCTCCTAGCAAGCGCGAGGGGCATCTCGCCACCGACCTTGCTCCGAGGCTTGATCTCGGTCAACCCGCCCGAAGGAACCTGGTGTCTTCGTGCCGAGCTCTCCTGCCCGGCGGGCCTGCGGGACCCCGGGAGCTCGAGGCTCTCGGAGCGTACGGGGGGGCATTCTTTTCTCCGCCGATCTCCGTTTGTCCCCGAACCTGCGCCTCTCGGCTATCGTCAACGCATCGATGCAGGCGAGCCGAAGCCTCCTCGGCTCCCCCTCTCCATCCGTCCTCGTCCCCTCAGCCAAGCTCCACTTCGCCCAAGGGTCAGCCATGAATGGCCTCCGTCACCTCGCCGGAGCGACGACGCTCGCGGCGCTCTTCCTCTCTTCCTTGACGTCTGCCGACGTCGTAACCGATTGGAACGAGGCTGCGCTTGCGGCTATCCGAAGCGGTAACACGCCGCCGCCCGCTGCGGCTCGCAACCTCGCCATCCTCCACTGCGCCGTCTACGACGCGGTGAACGGGATCGATCGCCTCCACGCGCCCTACCACGTGACGACCAGCGCGCCCGCGGGCTCTTCGCTCGACGCCGCGGCGTCGACCGCCGCACGCGACGTGCTCGCGGCGCTCTACCCTGCCCAAGTCGCGAACTTCGATGCGCAGAACGCCGCCGTTCTCGCCGGCATCCCCGCGGGCCAGTCGAAGGACGACGGCATCGCCTGGGGGCAGCAGGTCGCGGCCGCGCTGATCGCTCTGCGCGCGAACGACGGCTCGGGCAGCCAGCCTTCGTTCCCCGGCTCCGAAGAGCCTGGTCAGTGGCGTCCCACGATCTCGTTCGGTGGCATCGTGCGTCCGGCGCTGCTGCCGGGCTGGGGCAACGTCACGCCCTTCGGGCTGCTCAGTGGCACGCAGTTCCGCCCGCCGGCGCCGCCGAAGCTGCGCTCGCTGCGCTATCTCTTCGATTACCTCGAAGTGCAGGCCTTCGGGGCGGCTAACGGCAGCGCGCGCACCGAAGATCAGACCGAGATCGCGCGCTTCTGGGGCTACGGCCCGGGCACCGCGACGCCGCCCGGCCACTGGAACGAGATCGCGCTCGTCGTCTCCGAGGATCGCCAGCTCTCCGTGCAGGAGAACGCGCGCCTCTTCGCGCTGCTGAACATCGCGCTCGCCGATGCCGCGATCGTCTCGTGGGATTGCAAGTACGTGTTCAACCTCTGGCGCCCGATCACGGCGATCCAGCTCGCCGACACCGACGGCAACCTCTACACGCAGCCCGACACCAACTGGACCCCGCTGCTCGCGACGCCGCCGTTCCCCGAGTACACCTCGGGTCACAGCACCTTCAGCGCCGCGGCCGCGACCGTGTTGAAGGGCTTCTTCGGCACCGATCGCATCGCCTTCCGCGCGCCCTCCGATGACCTCCCCGGGATCTTCCGCAACTACCGCGGGTTCTGGGAGGCGGCGAAGGAGAGCGGTCAGAGCCGCATCTACGGCGGCATCCACTTCCAGTCGGCGAATCGCAACGGGCTTCGCACGGGCCGGCTCACCGGTCAGTACGTCGTGAGGAACCTGCTGCGCTGAGCGTTGGTCACGGCGTCGCCGCGCGACGCTACGAGGGCTAAAGCCTTCGTAGCGTCGCGCGGTTTCGTTTCCGGAGCGCTGCGATCCGCTCTGCTCACGATCGCGGGACGCCGCGCTCGTCCAAGCTCGCGAGCGACGAGCACGGCGAGCCGCCGAGCAACCTCAGCGATCCCGCGGCGCTGCGAGCTTCGGTCGGAAGAACGCGCCCTCGGGGACGGCCTGCTTCCCGAAGCTCGGGCCGAGCCACGCGAGACTCAGAGAGGCGTCTCCGCCGGCCTCGAACATCTGGATCTCGAGCGGATGGAGACCGGCGCGCAAGCGGATGAGACTCGCGGCTTCGCGATGTGCGTGCAGGCCGTCGTTGTTCACCAGCTCGCGCGAGCCGAGGCGCAGGCGACTGCCGTCGTCCGAGCCGAGCCAGAAATAGTAGATGCCGTCTTCGGGCACCTGGAGGTAGCCCCGCAGGCGCACGGCGAAGTGGTCGGCCCCGCTCGCGCTCGCCGGAAGCTGCACGCCGCTCGCCAGCTCCGTGCGCGTCGGTTGCAGGCGATCGAAGTCGGGGAGCGCGGTCCAGACACCCTCGAAGTGCTCAAGGGTCAGTCCAGCTTCGAGCTCCGCGCCTTGATGGGGTTCTTCGAGAGGGAAGGGGGCGAGCTCGAGCTCTCGCGCGATCGATGCACCTTCGCGCTTCAGCTCCACGAGGAGGCGCTCCTCAGCGCGTCGATCGATCAGCGCGAGCTGGAACTCCACGC
>JAEUHW010000278.1 GCA_016793245.1 Planctomycetota bacterium | reverse complement strand
GACGCCAATGCGCGCCCGTGCGCCTTGCTCTCGCTCGCGCGCGACGAGCTGGGCTGGTTCGCTCGCCTCCCGGAAGTGCGCCGCTTGCCCAGCGATCTCGTCCTCCGCCTCGATCTCCCCGCCGAAGCGCTCGAGCTGCATCTCGTCCTCGGCGGCGAGGAGCGGCGCGTCGCGATCACGGCGGAAGCAAGCGCGGCGCGGCTGGAGTAGCGGCAGCGCGCGCCAACACCGGAGGCCGGTTGCCCACCCGCGGGTCGACCGGCGATCGGGCACTCGACCGCGCTAAAGTGCAACGCCGTTGCACCTTGGCGCTCTACATAGTGGCGGCTTCTCCACAGAGCCTCTCAGTTCTTCCTCGGCACCACCGGCCCGTCCGGCCCCTCGACCACCTCGCCCGCGACCTTCGAAAGGACCACACGCGTCAGGATCTCGACCTTGCGGCCGCCCTGATCCACGGTGACCGGCATGTTCTCGTAGGCATAGCTGCCGTTCGGCAAGACGCCAGAAGGGTGGCCGAGCTCGTTGCGCTCGCCCGCGGCGAAGAGGTGGAACTTCTCGAGCTCGGCGCTCGGCTGCAGGACGACGAGGCCGTCGAGCAAGGTGACCTCGCGGTCGCCGTTCGGGAGCTCGCGAACGGTCGGCTTGCGCGGCGCGCTCGCGGGCGGAGTGATGCCCGAGCTCGCGGGAGGAGCGACTTCCGGCGCCGTGGAATCACCCGCGCGCGGCGCGGTGGCGGCGCGCTGGGCCGCGGCCTCCGCGGAGCGCTGCGCTTCCACTTCGGAAGCGATGGCTGCGGCGCGCGCCTGCGCGGCTTGGCGCTGCGTCACCGACCAATAGAAGAAGCCGGCGAAGCCGGCGAGGAAGAGGACGACGATCGCGAGGAAGATCGGCGTCGTGGAAGGGCGAGTCTCTTCGTGGGGCGAGGGCATCAGGCGTTCCGCGGGGCGCATCCTCGAGGAGCATAGCCGCTCGCGCGGGTGTCGTCGCCTCGAGCGGAAAGGGATGCCGAACGCGGCGGGTCCCGCCCTCAGAACCCGCGCCGCTCCGGCCGATGCGGCGGTCCGTCGCGCCGCGGCGGACCGGGCCCGCGCTCCGGCGCCGGCAGGAGCGGATCGAGGCGATCGGGATGCAGCGTCCGCGCGACCGCGGCGTGGAGCTCCGCTTCGGCGCGCTGCTCCGGTCCGCCGCGAGCGAGCTGACGCGCGAGCTGCCAGCGCGTCCAGAGCTCGTCGGGAGCACGCTCGACCGCGACGAGGAGGAGCGCGCGCGACTCTTCACGGAGCTCCCACGCGTCCAGCGCCTCGGCGGCGAGATGGATCGTGGCCAACGGAGCCGTGCTCGGGTCGATCTCGCGCACCGCGTTCTTCACGACCTCGGCGCTCCGGCCGCGGATCGCGGCGCGCAGCGCCGCGCGCGCGGGATCGTCGTCGAGGGCCTGCGCCACGTCGAAGAGATCGAGGAAGCGCAGCGCCGGATCGCCTTGGCGTCGCTTGCGGTGGCCCCAGTCCTGCAGCACGCCGGCGATCTCCGCGCGCAGCTCCGGCGCGCGCGCGATCAACTCGGCCGCGCGCTCCTTCACCGAGCGCGAGGCATCGTCGATGCGCGAGACGCCGAGCTCGGCGAAGAAGCGCCGGTTCGTCTCGTCGACCAAGTGCGGCGGCGAGAGGTTCGTGCGCAAGCGCAAGAGCTCCAAACGCAAGTCGGCGACGCGGGCCTCGGCTTCCACGCGCGTGCGCTCCGCGGCGAGCGCGTCATCGCTCGACGGATCCGCTCCGGCTGCGTCCAGCGCCCCGGCCGCGCGATCGAGCGCCGCGCGCGCGACATCGAAGTCGCCGCGTGCGCGCGCCGCGCTGGCGCTCTCGATCGCACTCGCGACCTGCGCTTCGAGCGCGAGCGAACGCGCGCGGCGATCGCCGAGGAAGAGCGCCGCGAGCACGAGTGAAGCGGCGAGCGCCGCGGCGAGCGAGAGCCCGAGGCGCTTCGCTTTGCGCTCCTCACGCGTGCGAGTCTCGGCCGCCGCTGCCGCGATCACCGCCGCGCGCGCGCGCGCTTCGGCGCCCGCGAGATGGGCACTCAGCGCCGCGGCGACCTCGCCCGCATCGCGTGGTCGCGCCGCGGGTTCCAGCTCGAGGCAGCGCTCGATCAAGTGCGCGAGCTCCGGCTCCAGCGCGAACTTCGCCAAGCGCTCGCGCGCGCTCCGCGGCGGCGCCTCGGGTTGGTGCCAGCTCTCGCCGCACGCGATCTCGAAGAGCATCGCGCCGAGCGCCCAGACGTCGGCGCGCTCGTCGATCGCGTCGCGCTCGCCGCGCGCTTGCTCCGGTGCCATGTACGCGGGAGTTCCCAAGCGCTCGCCGCTCTGCGAGAGCTGCGCGTCCGCGGCGGCCTGGCTGCGCAGCGTCTCGACGCGCGCGCTCGCCCCTGCCGGACTCGCCGCGGGGGCCTGCGCATCGGCGGCGCGATCGGGCTCGCGACGGCCGAGCACCTTCGCGAGGCCCCAGTCCATGACCAGCGTCTCGCCGTAGGCGCCGAGCATCACGTTCGCGGGCTTCAAGTCGCGATGCACCACGCCGCGCGCATGCGCGTACGCCACGGTCTGACACACGCGCTCGAAGTGCGCGAGGTTCTCGCGCGACGCACTCGCGCCGCTCTCGGACGCGCGGAGCGAGCTCGCCATGGTCCGCCCCTCGACGAGGCGCATCGCGAAGTACGGGCGGCGCGTCGCATCGAGGCCGAGCTCGTACACCGGCACGATGCCGGGATGCTGGAGCTGGCCGCCGATCTGCGCTTCTTCGACGAAGCGCTGCACGAGCGCGAAGTTCCCGGCGAGCTCTTCGCGCAGGACCTTCACGGCGACGCTGCGGCCGAGGTCGGGATCGAACGCCTCGAGCACGACCCCGACGCCGCCGCGCGCGATCTCGCGGACGAGGCGCAGGCGCCCGATACGGCCGGCGCGGAGGTCGATCTCGACGCTGCGCGGGACGAGCGGTGAGCTCGGCGGCGCGCCGTCGAGCGAGCGGAGGCGCAGGGCCAGAGGATCCTCGGCCGCGACCGGGAGTTGGGCCAGCACGCTCTCGGCGACGGCGCGCGCGGCGGGTTCTTCGCTCGTCGCGAAGAGCGCGCGCAGCGCGGTGTCCCACGCGCGCTCCTCGGGGGGCGCGTGCTCTTCGCGCGCGTCGAAGGCGTGCTCCGCATCGAGCGCGGCGCCTTCGTCGTCGGAGCGACGGGCGGTGGGATCGAGAGCTTCGGGCATGGCGGGGCGGGGACGGTTCCGCTCCTCTCCCGCGTTCCCGCGTTTCTCGCGGGGAGAATCCGGGAGATCCGGTTCGCGCTCGGCTCCGCTCATCCGAGCAGCTCGAGCAGGAAGCGGCACTCGCGCTCGGGATCCTCGCCGCGCGTCGCCACCGTGCGCGCGACCTCGGCCCGCAGCGCCGCCTTGAACTCTTCGCGCGCGCGGGCGTACTCGCGATGCGCGCGCACGGCCTCGAGCCCGACGAGAGCGGCGATCTCGCGGATCGGCAGGTCCTCGCGGAAGCGGAGGCGCAGGATCTCCAAGCGGCGCTGCGCGTCGGCGTCGCCGTCGGCTGCGTTCTCAAGGCGGGTGTGCGCGCGTTGGAGCAGCTCGAGCGCCCAGGTTCGATCGAAGATGCGCGAGGCCTGGTCGCGCTCGGGCGAGGCCTGCTCCGCGGCCGGCGTCGCCGCGGCCCGCGCGCGCTCGCGCGCCGCGCGTTCCTCATGGCGCAGGGCGACCTTGTGCACCACGCCGAAGAGGAAGGTGCGGAACCCGCCGGGTCGCTGCGGATCGACGCGCCCGAGCGCGCCGCCCGCGCGGAAGAAGTCGAGGAACACCTCCTGCAGCGCGTCGTCGACGCCGACGATCTCGGCCCGCCCGCGCCAGCGCTTCAGCAGGTAGGCGCGCACGATGCCGAGGTAGGTCTCGGCGAAGACACGCGCGGCCTCGGCGTCGCCGGCGGCGGCGCCGTGGACGATCGACCAGCGGGTGGGCAGCGAGGTCTCCATCGGGGCGGCGAGATCCTACTCCGCGCGCGAGGGGCAGCGCATCGCGGAGGAGCGCGCTAGGATCCCGCGCGATCCCGGATTCTCGGCTGAACTCGCGAGGCGACTCCCATGCTGCTCCCGCTGCGCATCCCACTGCTCCTGCTCACGTTCTTCACCTTCGTCGCGGCGCCGCTCGGCGCGCAGGTTCCCGAAGAGCGCGAAGACGTCGTCGAGGAAGAGGAGATGGAAGAAGAAGGCGACGACGACGATGACGACGACGAGGACCATGCCACCACGGCCGACGACTTCCGCGCCGGGCTCGCGAAGGCGCGCATCTCGCTCGCCGAGGCCGTGCTGCGCGCGAACCGCGTCGTCGCGGGCGACGTGCTCGCCGCGCACCTCGACGTCGAGCGCGAGGACGACGAGCTCGAGGTCGAGTTCCAGATCATGATCCTGCGCGATGGCGAGATCTGGGAGGTCGAAGTCGACGCGGTGAGCGGCTGGGTCGACGAGATCGAGAAGATGGGGCTGCTCGATGAAGTCGTGGGCGGCGAAGCAGAAGAGGACGACGACGAGCATGAGCACGAGCACGGCGAAGAGCACGAGCACGGCGAGGAACAAGAGCACGGCGAGCAACCCGCGCCCGGCCAGATCCGCCCCGCCCCCGTGGTCGCCCTCGATCCGCTGAATCTCGCGTTCGAGGACCTGGCCCCCGGCAGCACGCCGAAGGGCTTCGCGATCGCCGAGACCAACGGCGCCGACAAGCCGGCCGCTTGGAGCGTCGTCCGCGACAACGCCGCCGCGGAGGGCAAGCAGGTCCTCAGCGTGAAGAGCGCGAACGCCGGCCAGACCTTCAACATGCTCCTCAGCGAGAACGCGTTCCCCGCGAACTTGGAGCTCGCCGTGAAGCTGCGAGCCGACAGCGGCGAAGAAGACCAAGGCGGCGGCCTCGTCTGGCGCGCCCGCGACGAGCAGAACTACTACATCACGCGCTGGAACCCGCTCGAGTCGAACCTGCGCATCTACAAGGTCGAAGACGGCAAGCGCACCCAACTCCAATCGGCGCGCATCGAAGCCCCCGGCGGCGCCACCTGGCACACCCTCGGCGTCCGCGTCCACGGCGCCAAGATGCGCGTCGACTTCGACGGCAAGGCCCTCCTCGAGATCGAGGACACGACCTTCACCTCCCCCGGCAAGGTCGGCCTCTGGACCAAAGCCGACGCCTCCTGCTCCTTCGACTCCCTAGCCATCCACCCGCTGAAATAACCCCCGTCGATCAAAAAGGGGTCAGACCCCTTTTTGATCGATGGCGACTTCATCGGCACCGCATGCCCGGCATCAGGCACCCAACATCCGCGATACCGTCGATCAAATAGGGGTCAGACCCCTTTCTGATCGACGCGGCGAGCGGACGTACGTCCGTCGATCAAATAGGGGTCTGACCCCTTTATTGATCGACGGTCAGCGGCGGGAGCGGAGGGCGTCTTCGGCGAGGCGGCGGAGGGCGTCCCAGGAGCGGGAGCGGAGGAGCTCGCGCGGGCAGAGGAAGGAGCCGCCGACGGCGTAGACCTGCGGGAGGGCGAGGTAGTCGCTCACTTGCTGCAAGGCGATGCCGCCCGTGGGGACGAAGCGCAGGCCGGGGAAGGGCGCGGCGAGGGCCTTCAGATAGCGGATGCCGCCGAGAGCTTCGGCGGGGAAGAGCTTCACGACTTCCAAGCCGAGCGCGCGCGCGGCCATCGCCTCGCTCGGCGTCGCGACGCCGGGCAGGATCGGCATGTCCCACTCGAGGCACCACTCGACGAGCTCGCGATCGAAGCCCGGCGAGACGAGGAACGCGGCCCCCGCTTCGGCAGCGCGCTGCGCCTGCGCGATCGTGCACACGGTGCCTGCGCCGAGCAGGAGCTCGGAGTAGGCGGCGAGCTTCTCGATCGCTTGCAGAGCATCCGGGGTGCGCAGCGCGATCTCCATCACCGGCAAGCCCGCCGCGAGGAACGCGTCCGCGATGGGCAGCGCATCCTCGGCGCGCTCCAGCTCGACCAGGGGAACGAGCGCGAAGCGCTCGAGCTCGCCCATCAAGTCGGGATCGAAGGGCGCGTGGGCTTCTTCGTGATGCGCGCCGTGGTGATCGCCACCGTGCCCATCGCCTGCATGGTGATCGCCTGCATGATGATCGCCCGCATGGTGATGCCCGGCATCATGGTGATCCCCGGCATGGTGATCTCCAGCATGGTGGTGATCCCCCTCGTGATGATCGCCGGCGTGATGCCCGCCCCCGTTCACAGCCTCGGCCACGACAAGCCTCCATCGACGTGCAGGACCTGCCCCGGCGCATACGGCAGCTCGCCGCGCACCAAGAGCGCCACCGCGCGCCCGACGTCGTCGGGCGTCCCCCAGCGCGCCTCGGCGAGGTTGCCCGCCGCGATGAACGCGTCGTAGCGCTCCTTCACCGCCGCGGTCATGTCCGTCAGGATCAGCCCGGGACGCACCTCGTACACCGGAATGCCCTCCGGCGCCAGCCGCGTCGCCCAGAGCTTCGTCGCCATCGCGAGCCCGGCCTTCGCCACGCAGTAGTCGCCGCGCGAGATCGACGCGATCTCCGCCGACACCGAGCTCACGTTCACGATGCACGCGCGGAACTGCGCATCGGCCTTCCGCCGCTCGACCATGTGCCGCGCCACGAGCTGCGTCAGGAAGTACGGCGAGCGCAGATTGGTGCGCAGCATCCAGGCGAAGTTCTCCTCGTCGACCTGCAGCATGTCGACGCCGCGATCGCGCGAGCCCGCCCCCGCGTTGTTGATGAGCACATGGATCGCGCCGAAGCGCTGCAGCGCCTCGCAGACGAGCTGATCTCGCGCCGGTCGCTCGGCGAGATCCCCGGCGACGTAGTGCACCTGCGCGCCGAGCGCCTCGAGCTCCGCGATGGGCGAGAGAACGCTGCTCTTCGAGCGCCGCCCGGCGAGCACGAGATCGCAGCCCTCGCGCGCGAGATAGCGCGCGATGCCGAGCCCGATGCCGCGCGTCCCGCCGGTGACGATCGCGATGCGGCGCGCCTTCATCGCTCGCCTCCACTGACGCTCGGCCCGAAGAACGTGAGCCAAGGCCGCCCGTCGATCTCCCGCTGCACGAGCAGCGCGAGCTCGCGCAGGTGGTAGTCCCCCCACTGGCACGCTTCGCCGCACGGCACCTTCCGCCCGCGCGGCACGTGATCCCAACCGTTCGGCCGGTGATACACCGCGTGCAGCAAGAGCCCTTGATGCCGCGGATCGAGCGCGAGATAGGGCTCTTCCAGCAGCGTCGCGAGCGTCGTGAGCCCCGCTTGGCGATAGCGCCGCGCATCGGCGTGCTCGCCGAGAGCCGCGAGCACGCGCGAGAGGCGCAGCAAGCCCTGCGCCGCGATCGCCGCCGCCGAGCTGTCGACGGGTTCGTGCTCGTTGTACGGATCCGCGGGCTTGGAACCCCAGTCGCCGAGCCGTGCCAGCCCGGGTGCCCCGGTGTCCCAGTACGGCACGCCGCAGCTCGCCACATGCGCGAGATGGAACTCCGACGTCGTGCGCGCCGCGCGCAGCCACCGCGCCTCGATCGCGCCCTTCCCACCGAGCGGCGCGAGCTCCTCCTCGGGGCGCGTCGCGATCCACTCCAGGAGTTCCGCGTAGCCGAGCACCACCCACGCGAGCCCGCGCGTCCACGTCGAGAACGCGGAGTACCCCTGCTGCGTGGAAGGGCAACGATAGCGCCCGTTCACCACATCGAAGAGGCTCTCGTGCGCAACGCGTCCCGCGACGTCGTACGCATCGCGCCCTTCGCCGTAGTACACGGTGAAGCGCGCCGTGGTCTCCGCGTGCTGCACCAAGCGCGCGAGCAGCGAGAAGCGCTGGTCGCCCTCGCCTTGCAGCACGTGACCGAGCGCATGCGAGAGCGCGAGGGCCCGCAGCGTGCGCAGCGTATCCGCGAACAACGAATGCGGCCCGTTGAAGCTGTGGACATAGCCGAGTTCTGCGCAACCTCCGGGCTCGGGCTGCGCGTTCTCGATCTTCGTCCAACGCGCCGCCTGCACCGCGCCCGAGACCTTGAGCGCGAGCTCATAGAAGGCGAGCTCGTAGCCCTCCGGCGCGAAGCGCCCTTCCAGCGCGAGCCGCCGCAGCGCCCCGTAGGTCGAGACGTTGTTGAACCCGTGGTCGTGCACCCCGCCATGCGTGAGATGCGGCGCCATGACTTCGAGCGTCCGCCGCCGCCCGAGGTCGAGCAGCGCGCGCTCGCCCGTCGCATCGAAGTCGAGCAACGCCGAGCCGTACACGAAGCCCTGCGTCCACTCGGTCCACCCGCGCGCCGTGTAGCGCCCGTCCACGGTGAACACCGGCGCCCCGCGCTCCGGCGGGCAGCTCCGATCGACGTCGACGATCTTCCCGGCCGACACCTGCCAGAGCCGCGCGAGCTTCCCCCGCAGCGCCTCCGCCGTCAGCGATTCATTGCTCCGGATCATGCGCGCTCGCTATCGTTCGCCACTCGAGGTGTTCGCCTCGAGTTGGGCACCTCGAGACCACCGCCGCGCGCACCTCCGCCACGCGTGGTGCCTCGCGGCCCGCAGCTTAGGAGCGCGCCGTTGGAGATCAAACCCAAAGCCGATTGCCGTTGCGACTTGATCGCCTTGGGCGAGGTCATGCTCCGCCTCGACCCCGAGGACGACCGCATCCGCTCCGCGCGGAGCTTCCGCGTCCACGAAGGCGGCGCCGAGTACAACGTCGCCCGCAACCTCGCGCGCGTCTTCGGCCACCGCACCGCCCTCCTCTCCGCCCTCGTCGACAACGAGATCGGCCGCCTCCTGGAGAGCCTGATGCTGGAGGGCGGCGTCGATTTGGAGCACCTCCGCTGGCTCCCCTTCGACGGCATCGGCCGCGCCGCGCGCAATGCGCTGAACTTCACCGAGCGCGGCTTCGGCCCGCGCGCCCTCCTCGGCGTCTCCGATCGCGCGCACTCCGCCGCCTCGCAGCTCGCCCCCGGCGCCTTCGATCCCGCCCTCCTATTCCAACAACGCGGCGCGCGCCTCTTCCACACCGGCGCCATCTTCGCGGCACTCTCCCCCACCACCGCGACGCTGAGCTCCGAGCTCCTCCGCGCCGCACGCGCCGCCGGCACGCGCACGAGCTTCGATCTCAACTACCGCGCCTCCCTCTGGCAGGACCGCGGCGGCCGCGACGCCGCCAGAGCGCAGAATCGTTCCCTCGTCCGCGACGTCGAGATCCTCTTCGGCGGCCTGGAAGACCTCCGTTTCCTCTGCGCCGCCGAAGCCGAGACGCAAGAGAACGACCCCGCGCTCGAGCTCGCACGCATCCTCCCGCGCCTCCGCGAGCACGCCCCCTCTCTGCAAGTCGTCGCCGCGACCCTCACGCGCACGCACAGCGCCTCGCGCCAACAGATCGGCGGCCTGCTCGCGACCAACGGCGACCTCCACCATCTCCCGCTCCGCGATGTCGAGGTGCTAGATCGCGTGGGCTCCGGCGACGCCTTCGCCGCCGCGGTGCTC
>JAEUHW010000137.1 GCA_016793245.1 Planctomycetota bacterium | reverse complement strand
CCCGCGCGCGGGGATCGCGCTGGTGCAGGCGGCGCGCGCGCGCGCGTTCGTGCATGGGCGGAACTTCGTGACGCCGGAGGATCTCTTCGCGCTCGCGGAGGACGTGCTGCTGCACCGCATGCGCCTCACCTACGAGGCGCTCGCGGAAGGCGTGAGCGGGCGCGCGGTCGTGCGCGAATTGTTGGAATCCGCGGCGTAGCGCGCACCACGCCCCATGGCCCTCGAACGCATCCCGCCCGAGCTCAGCGAGCGCCCGCTCGTGCTCGCGGCGAAGCGCCTCGCCGATGACCTGAGCCTCGGCGAGGACCGCTCGCTCTACGTCGGCTCCGGGCTCGATTACGCGCAGTCGCGGCCCTTCGTCGACGGCGACTCCGTGCGCGACATCGACTGGCGAGTCACCGCGCGCACCCGGCGCTATCACGTGAAGGAATTCGAGGTGCTGAAGCGCCTCGCGGTGATGCTGCTCGTCGACACCAGCGCGTCGATGCGCTTCGCGAGCGGAGAAGTGAGCAAGCGCGATCTCGCGATCACGCTCGCCGGCGCGATCGGGCTCGCGGCGCTGCGGCGCCAGAGCCCCGTCGGCGTTGTCGGCGGTAGCACGCGCGACTTCCGCTTCCCGCCGAGCTTGGCGCGCAATCGCTGGATGCAGTGGCTGTACGCGCTCGTCGCGGATCCGTTCGACGGCGCGACGCGCCTCGCCTCCCGCATCGACGAGCTCGGCGGGCTGCTGCAAGCGCGCTGCATCGTGATCGCGATCAGCGATCTCCACGACCCCGAAGCGGTGCCCGCCTTGAAGCGCCTCGGCCAGCGCCACGAGACGATCGTGCTGCAGGTCGAGGATCCGGCCGAGCACGGGCGGCTCCGCGCCGGCTTCGTCCGCGCGCGCGAAGCGGAGAGCGGCTTCGCCGCGGTGGCGCACGGCTTCACGCGCTGGTTCGGGAAAGGCGGTCGGCGCGTGGGCGAGGAGCTGCAGGCGGGCGGTGTCGATCACCTGCTCGTGCGCACCGATCGACCGTTCGTGGGCGAGCTGCGCCGCTTCCTGCGCGAGCGCGGGGTGATCGGGAGGAACGCGCGATGAGGTCTACGTCTCCGCAGCGCGTTCGCCTCCTCGCTCCCGCGGTCGTCGCGGTGCTGTGCACCGCGCCGCTGCACGCGCAGGACGCGGGCTCGCCGAGTGCCACGGCGCCTCGTGCGCAAGAGCCGAAGGTCACGACCACGATCGGCATGGAGGGCAGCTACTTCCTCCTGCACCGCGGCGGGCGGCTCTTCGCGAAGCCGCTGCCGCGGAGCGGCGAGGTGGAGAACGTGCCGCCGTTCCTGGTCTGGATCGTCGAGCGCGTGCCCGATGGCGAGGCCGAGCGCTACGAGCTGCGCTTCGTCGGCAACGAAGCCGGCGACTACGATCTCGGCGCGTACTTGGAGGACGCCGAAGGGCAGCGCGCGCAGGGCTTGGAGCCGATGCCGGTGCGCGTCACCGCCTTGCTGCCCGAGCGCCACGACGGCTCGCTGCGCTCCTCCGAGCCGGTGAACTTGCCCGTGCTCGGCGGCTATCAGACGCTGCTCTGGATCCTCGGCGGCGTGTGGGCGGCACCGGTGCTCTGGTGGCTCGGACGCGCGCTGCTCCGCCGTCGACCCCAGCGCGCCGCGGAGGGCACCGCGGAACCTACGCTCGCCGATCAGCTCCGCCCGCTCGTCGAGCGCGCGATCGCGCATCAACTCGATGCCGCGGGGCAGGCGCAGCTCGAGCGCATGTTGCTCGCGCATTGGCGCGATCGGCTCTCCCTGCGCGGCCTGCCGCATCTCGAGGCGCTGCGCCGCATGAAGGCGGATGCGGATGCCGGTGCCTTGCTCTCGGGTCTCGAGCGCTGGCTGCATCAGCCGCCCGGTGCCAGCGAAGCGCCGCGCGTGGACGAGCTGCTCGCGCCGTATCGCGGCGTGCGCGCGGTCGATGAGCGCGAGCTCGTGCCCGCGAGCGCGCCGCCGAAGTCCGCGGCGGAGGCGCGCTGAGCGATGCTGGCGAGCTTCTCGTTCGCGCATCCTTGGATGCTGCTCGGCCTCGCGGTGCCGATCCTCCTCGTCTGGTGGGAGATCGCGCGGCGCGGGCACGAGGTCGCGCTGCCGCTCGACCACGGCAAGCAGCGTCGCGGCGTGCCGTGGCGTGTGCTCGTGACCTGGGCTGCGCTCGCGCCGGCGCTGATCGCCGCAGTGGCCGTGGTCATCCTCGCGGGCCCGCAGATGCAGGGCTCGCCCGAGCGCGTGCGGCGGCTCACCAACATCGAGATCTGCCTCGACGTCTCCGGCTCGATGACGGCGGAGTTCGAGGGCGGCTCGCGCTACGACGCGGCGATGGCCGCGATCCAGGAGTTCACGAAGCAGCGGAAGGGCGACGCCTTCGGGCTCACGATCTTCGGCAACGAAGTGCTGCGCTGGGTGCCGCTCACGAAGGACCTCTCCGCGATCCAGAGCGCGACGCCGTTCCTCCGTCCGGAGCTCCTGCCGGGGCACTTCGGCGGCACCTCGATCGGGAAGGGGCTGCTCTTCTGCAAGGGCACGCTGGAGAAGCAGAAGGAGGGCGATCGCATGATCATCCTCCTCTCCGACGGCGAGAGCTCGGATCTGGGCGGGGACCGCCCGCACGAGATCGGCAACGAGCTCGCCGAGGCCGGTATCACGCTGCACTCGATCTTCGTCGGCGACGAAGCCACGCAGCAGATGATCGACGTCACGGCGCCGACCGGCGGCGAGGTCTTCGGCTGCTCCGACGGCGACGGCCTGCGCCGCGTCTTCGCGCAGATCGACAAGATGCAGCCCGCGCGCTTCGAGCCGAAGGGCACGCATCAGGTCGACGCCTTCGAGATCCCGGCGTGGATCGGCGCGGGCCTGCTCGCGTTCCACCTGCTCTGCCTCTTCGGCCTGCGGTGGACGCCATGGTGATCGCCGCGCACTGGCCTTGGATCGCCGCGGGTGTGGCCTGCGCGCTCGTGCTCGCCGCGGACCTGCTGCATGCGCGGCGCGCCTCGCGGATCGGGCGACTGCTGTTCGGGCCGAGCGGTCGACCGCGGCGCTGGACCCTCGCCGCGCCCGTGCTGCGCGCGCTGGCCTGCGCCGCGCTCGCTTGGGGCGTCCTCACTCTGCTCCGCGTGAAGCCCGAGGAGTCGGGGCCGAAGTCGCCGGAGAAGCAGCCGATCCGCCACCACCTGATCGTCGCGCTCGACGTCTCGCCCTCGATGGATCTGAAGGACGCCGGCCCGGAGGGTGGGCAGACCCGCATGGAGCGCTGCGCCAAGGTCCTGGGCTCGATCCTGGATCGGCTCGAGCTGGAGACGACGCGCGTCTCGGTGATCGCGTTCTACACCGGCTGGAAGCCGGTCGTCGTCGACACCTTCGATCCCGAGGTGATCCGCAACATCCTCGAGGACCTGCCGCTCACCCACGCGTTCCCGGCCGGCAAGACGAACCTCTACGAGGGCGTCCGCGGGGCCGCCGAGATCGCGAAGGCCTGGCCGCCCGACACGGCGACCCTGCTGGTCGTCTCGGACGGGGACACGCTGCCGGACAGCGCCCTGCCGGTGCTGCCGCCCTCGATCGGCGGGGTGCTGGTGGTGGGGGTGGGCGACATCGCGAAGGGCCTCTTCATCGACGGCCACGTCTCCCGCCAGAACGCCCCGTCCCTGGAGCGCCTCGCGGCCCGCTTCGCGGGGCACTACCACGACGGAAACCGGCAGCATGTCCCGACGAAGGTCCTGCGGGACCTTTCCGAAACGCTGCCGCCGCTCAAAGATGAGGAGCTGGGCGACCGCGAGTACGCGCTGATCGCGCTCGGTTGCGGTGCGGCCCTCCTCGCTCTCCTCGGTCCGCTGCTGGCGTGCTTCGGCAGCGGCTTCTCCCCGTTCCGCGTCTCGTCTTCACGCCGCGCCTCCCGGCCGGCCGATCGTAGTCCTGCCGAACCTCCTCGCGCCCCGCAGCTCGCGGGAGCGCCGAGCGAAGGAGTCCTGAGATGATGAAGCTCCTGCAGATCGCCTGGGTCCTGCTCCCCGCGGGTGCGCTCGCCTATCACTTCGGCCCGGGCCAGGAATGGCTCGCGCGCGACAAGGCCGCGAGTCGCCTCGAGCGCGCGGCCGATGCCCGCACCGGTGAGCGCTACGACGAAGCGGCGGCCGGCTTCGGCCTCGCCTCCGAAGCGCTGCCGAAGGACGCGAAGGCGGAGAAGCAACGCCTCGCGCTCGCGGAGGCCGACGCGAAGATCCTGCAGGGCGATCACATCGAAGCGCAGGAGCAGATCGAAGCGCTGCTCGGCGAGCTGAAGAGCGACGGCAAGGAGCACGATGCCCTCGCGCTGCGCGCACGCGAGAGCTTGGCCAAGACCAGCTACTACACCGCGTGGATCATGCGCCTCGAAGGCGCGACCGCCGACGAGTGGAAGCCCGAGGTCCATCGCGCGCAGCAGAATTATCGCCTGCTCGCCGAGCACGCCGCGCAGACGAATGCCAGTGCTTCGGAACGCTCCTCTCGCGAGAACCTCGAGGCCGCGGTGCGCCTCGAGCAGATGAACCTCGCGGCACTCCAAGCGCTCCCGCTCCCGAAGGACTGCAAGTGCAACTGCGACAGCCTCTCGCAGCGGAAGCGCAAGCAGTGCCAGGGCAAGTGCCAGGGCCAGGGGAAGGGCGAGAAAGACGCGCGCGAAGACGTGAAGAAGTCGAAGGGCGCCGGCATGTCCGAGCGCGAAGGCTCCGGCTCCTGACCCATTGCACAGTAAAGGTGCCAGGCACCTTTACTGTGCAACGACGCGGCACGCTGCCCTCCTCGGGGAAACGATGAAGAAGCGCCTCCTCTCCGCGAGCTTCGCGCTCGCTTGCGCTGCCGGTGTCGGCGCGCAGACCAATCCTCCCGCGCCCGCGGTGATCTCCTCGTCGAAGAGCGTCGCCTTGCCGCCCGGCGCGATGGTGATGCATCAGGCGGGGCAGCCGCCGATCGTCGTCCTGCCGGACGGGCGTCGGATCCCGCTCGAGGCGTTCCAAGCGGGCGAGGACGTGGAAGCGGGCGATGCGCCGCAAGAGGCCGCGCCTCAAGAAGCGGCGCCGCAAGCCGCGCCCGCGGCGGGAGACGCGGCGATCGCGCCCTATCTGCAGATGCAGCCTTTCCCGCGCCAGCCGAAGGACGTGCTGAAGGCGCTCGCCGACGGCGCGCCGAAGGAGCCCGCGGCCGATGCGCCGGAGCCGGCGAAGCTCGCGCACGCTGCGCAAGTGCTCCGCTGGCGTCTCATCGCGGGCGATTGGACCGGCTTCGCGAAGGGCTTGGAAGCGCTGCCCGAAGGCGAGCCGCGCACCAAGGTCTACGAGCATGCGCGGAAGCTCCTCGCCGCGCCGAACGTGGCGCTCAGCGCCGATGACGTGATCGCGATCGTGGACGCGGCCCCTGCCGCGCCGACGGCGGTGCAGCTCCGCGAGCTCGGAGCCCTGCTCGCGCGCGCGGGCCAGTCGAGCGGTGCGCCGCTCGCGACGCTGCAGCGACTGGAAGCCGGCACGAAGCATCTCGGCGGCGCCGAGAGCACGAAGCGCCTCGCCGCCGCGCGGCTCCTGCTCGCGGCCGGCATGCCCGCCGAAGCCCAGCCCTATCTGCCGTCGCTCGAGGATGCGCGCGCGAACGCGAACCCGGCCGTGATCCTCCTGCACGGCGAGGCGCTGCAGCGCAGCGCGAAGGACGGCGAATCGAGCCCGCTCGATCAAGCATTTCAGCTCGTGGTCGAGGTGCTCGAGTCCGCCACGCTCGACGACGAGACGCGCGATGGCGCGCTGCGCCTCGCGACGACGCTGCTCGACGACGAGAAGGGCCATCGCGGCGACGCGTGGCTGCGCGGCGTGCTGGCGCAAAAGGCCGAGCTCGGCCGCCGCCTCGTCGCGGCGATCGCGGGTGCGTTGGAGGAGAGTGCGCAGCAGGTCGTTCCCGCTCCGCGCACGAGCGCGCTCCGCGTGGCTTCCCTCTGCGGCAAGGCGCTGAGCGAGCTCCCGCTCGAGAGCGCGATCGGCTACGGCGACGCGCTCGATCTCCTGACGAGTGCCTGGCTCCTCGAGGCCGGGCACGCGATCTACCCCGACGGCAACGTGCCGAACCCGGCGCCGCCGCAATCGCCCGCGTGGTTCGAGCGCCAGCAGCTCCAGCAGGTGCTGCAGGAGCGCCGGAAGAAGAACCAGATGGCCATCGCGGTCGAGCCGTTGCTCGCGCTCGTCCCGCAGGATAGCTGGCTGGCGCGCTTGGACGGCGACGTCGCCGAGCGCGTGCGGCGCTACGAGGGCCTGCTCGCGTGCAGCGCGCGCCTCGAGGATCGAGCCATCGCGCTCGTGCAGCGAGAAGCCGCGCGCAACGAGCCGCTCGCGCGCGAGCTCGTCGACTTCTATCTCATGTCGTGGACGCGCGGGCTGCAGCGCCCGCCGAACTTCTACTACAACGAGGACATGTACTCGTCGTCGAGCTACTACGGCGGCGGGTCGACCTACTACGCGAACTCGCCGCAAGGCGTCCCGCTCACGCGCGCGAAGCAGGAGCGGAACCTCGACGATCTCGCGCGCCTCTCGAAGCGCTTCGAGGATCTGGGCTTCCCGTTCACCGATCAGTCTCTCGCGGGTGCCTTCGGCGCGTGCCACAGCATGGCCGAGGTCTATCGCGAGGAGGACTTCGAACGCGTGTTCGGCGATCCCTCGCAGCTCTCGCCCGTGCTCGCGGTGCAGCTCGCCGGCGACATGCGCCGCAAGCTCGCGGGCCAGTGGCGGAAGCCCGGCACGCAGGCGCAAGCGCAGACGAAGCGCACGACGAAGGAGACGGCGGCCGAGGTGACGCGCGGCTACGAGCTCGCGCGCCAGC
Source organism: Planctomycetota bacterium (assembly GCA_016793245.1). Lineage (GTDB taxonomy): Bacteria > Planctomycetota > UBA1135 > UBA1135 > JADKAF01 > JADKAF01. The sequence goes on along the minus strand of JAEUHW010000137.1, from coordinate 24,934 downwards.
TCCTGGAGCAGGTCGCCGCCAACGTGCCCGACGATCAGGGCCTGGAGTCGATGATCGGGCTCCTGCTCTACGATCAGGCCGAGTTCCTCTACGGCCAGAAGGTCGATCTCAAGATCTACATCGCGCTGCGCGACGAGGCGTTCCGCCATCTGCAGCGCGGCGCCGAGGCCTACCAGAAGGCGCTGCTCGAGGGCCGCGCTCCGCGGGTGAACGCCGAGGCGTACCGCATGTGGTTCAACGCCGCGATGGGGGCGAGCGATCTCGCGTATCTCACGCGGCAGGAGAAGCCCGACCTCGATCAAGTGGCGGCGGTCGGCTCGCGCTTGCGTGCGCTCCCGAAGGAGCGCGTCTCGGAGCATCTCGAGGCCTTCGCGCAGGCGTTGGCGAACGGCAGCCATCAAGTTCCGCCGCAGCTGAAGCCGCACTACTTCCGCCAGGCGCTCCGCATCCTCGGCGACACGAAGGCGGGGAAGCAGATCACGGAAGCGCTGCGCACCTACGACGAGCTGCTGCACGAGCTCGAGCTCGTCTGGGAGATCGACGGGAGCGCCAAGGTGGGCTCCGGGCGCGAGTTCGGCGTGCTGCTCGCGCTGCGGCACACGCGCTCGATCGAGCGCGAGAGCGGCGGGTTCCACAAGTACCTGCGGAACAAGGTGTACTCGAATCGCACCGGCCAGCAGGTCGACTACCGCGACCAGTTCCTGAAGGCCTGTCGCGAGCAGCTCGTGCAGAACTTCGACATCAAGAGCGAGCTGCCCTTCGAGCCCGATGCCGGCAAGCTCGGCGACGAGCGCTACGGCTGGGAGCGCACGCCGATCTTCTACTTCGTGCTCGCGGCGAAGGACGCGGCGGTCGATCGCCTGCCGAGCGTCTCGATGGACGTCGACTTCAACGACGCTTGGGGCTACGTGCTGCTGCCGGTCGAGGCGAAGGAGATCCCGATCGACGCGCGCGCGGCCGAGGTCGCGGCGCGACCGGTGACGAAGGTCGAGGTCTCGCAGACCTTCGACGATCGCAAGCTCGAGAAGGAGCGGCTGCTGCGCATCGAGGTGCGCGCCAGCGGACGGGGGCTCTTGCCGCCGCTCGAGCAGCTCGTCGACAAGACGCCTCCCGCGGGCTTCGTGCTGAAGAGCGTGCAAGACGCCGGCCTCGTGCTGAACGGCGTCGATCGCGAGGACGGCTTCGCGGTGCTCTGCGAGCGCAGCGGCGCGCTCGAGTTCGAGCTGCCGGAGCGCGCGGAGCCCGCGCGCGAGATCGCGTTCCCGAAGGTGCTCGTCGCCGATGCTGGAACGAAGTACCAGCGCTTCGCCGATGCGGACCTGAAGCAAGTGGAGAGCGTCGTCGCGCTGCAGGAGCTCTCGTTCCTCTCGCCCGAGCGCTGGGGTCTTTGGGCCTTTCTCGGCGCTTGCACCCTCGCGATGGGCCTCGGCCTCTGGCTCTGGCAGCGGAAGCTCCGCGCGGCCGCCGCACAGGTGGGCCGTCCGCGTTACGCTCCGCTCCGCGAGCCCAACGCCTTCGGCGCGGTCGCGTTGCTGAAGCGCCTCGCCACCGACCCCGCCTGCGCCTTCGACTCCACCCAGCGCCGCGAGCTCGAATCCGAGATCGAGCGCATCCAGCGCGACCACTTCGCGCCGAACGCCCCGCGTCCCGGCGACGAGCTCCTCCAGCGCGTGAACCGCTGGCTCGAGCGCGCCTAGCGTCGATCAAATCGGGGTCCGATCAAATGGGGGTCAGACCCCTATTTGATCGGCATCGATCAGATGGGGGTCTGACCCCAACTTGATCGACGAGCGCGCGGCGCGGAACCCGCGCGGCGGAGCTTCCGTCGGGAGTGTGGAGGAACCGCATGTCCCGCTTCGCTTCGCTCGCGCTCCCGCTCGTCCTCGCCGCCACCGCTGCCAGCGCCTACGCGCAGAGCGCGCCCGAGCTCGATGGGCCGTATCCGGCCGGATTCCGCACGCTGAGCGTTCCCGGCATCGCCGGCGGGAACGCGACCGTCGCGCTGCGCGTGCACTATCCCGCGCGGCAGGCCGGGACGAACGCGCCGTTCGATCTCGCCGCGGCTCCCTGCCCGCTGGTCGTCTTCGGCCACGGCTTCTCGCTGCAGGTCTCGATCTACGATTCCCTGCTGCGGCACCTCGCGACGCACGGCTGGATCGCCGTCGGCGTCGCGACGGAAGAGGCGCTCCTCACCGGGAACCTCCCGCGCTACGTCGAGGATCTCCGCGCCGCCGTCCTCGGCCTGCGCGCCCTCGGCGCGGATCCGCAGAGCCCGCTCGCGGGAGCCGTGGCTTCGAACGCGCGCGCCGCGGCGATGGGGCACTCCTTCGGCGGCGCGGCCTCGCTCGTCGCGGCCTCGGGCCGCAGCGATCTCTTCGACGCGGTGATCCCGCTCGCGGCGACGCTCACCAGCCCGCAAGGCGTCGACATCCAAGCCGCGACCGCCGCTCTCGCCATGCCGTCGCTCCACGTCGGCGCCTCGCAGGACACGATCGTTCCGCCGAGCGCGAACCTCGATCCGCTCTACGCGCTCGCTCCCGCTCCGAAGCGCTTGATCGAGCTCCGCGGCGGCGTGCACTCCTACTTCCACGAAGCGTGGGCCGTCGATCGCTTGCTCGAGCCTCCGGGATCGATCAGCGTCGCCGAGCAGCAGCGCCTGCAGCGCCGCTACGGGCACGCGTTCCTGCGCGTCGTGCAGCGCGGCGACGCTCGCTACTTGGACTTCCTGCTCGGACCGACCGCGCTCGCCGACGGCGCGCTCTCGCGGCAGAGCGCGCTCTGGTCGCGGAGCGAGCTCTTCGCGACCGGCAGCGGCGCGATCGGCAGCACGCTTTCGTTCCATCCGCTCGGCGCGAGCGGCGAGAGCGCGCTGCTCTTGGTCGCCGCGTTCGAAGCCTCGATCGCGACCCCGTTCGGAACCCTGCGCGTAGATCCGCTGAGCACCGTGACGCTCGGCCCGGTCGGGATCGCTTCGAGCTCGTTCGGCACGCTCGGGGTCGCGATCCCGAACGATCCCTTCTTCCAGGGTCTGGTCGTGCCGACGCAAGCGCTGCGCGCGCTCACGGGCGGCGGCCTCGAGCTCTCGAACCTCTGGCGCGTGCGCGTCCTCTGACCCGCAGCCCCTCACTGTACAGAAAAGGTGCCTGGCACCTTTACTGTACAGTGGGTCAGCGGGAGTCGAGGCGCACTGTCGCGCTGGCGCGCGGAGCGAGGTCGAGCGTCAGGCGCTGCGGAGCGCAGCCCTGCGCTGCGACGATGAGCTCGCGCGGACCCGTCGCGAGGCCGCGGAGCGCGAGCTTGCCTTCGACGTCTTCGTAGGTGGTGCCGTCCAGGTGCACGGCGAAGCGCGGGATCGGCTCACCGCGCGCATCGCGCACTTCGAGTTGGAGCTCGCCCGCAGGCCAGCGGAGCTCCCACGGGCCCGCGCCTTCGAGCGTCTGCGTGAGAGGTACGGTGACGCCGTCCTCGAGGTCGACCGACACGACGTCACCAGGCCCTGCGAACTCCAGCGGCGGCTGTCGGCCTTCTTCGTCGAGCTCGATCCGTTCGTCGCGGAGCGTCACGCGAACGCCCGCGGCAGGTGATCCATCGGGCAGGCGCAGCGAGAGCCCGCGTTCGAGCGCGGGGACCAGCACCACCGTGCCCACGTCGAGGACCTCGCTCGTCGAGGTCGGCAGTTCGAGCTCCGAGATCGCGCGTGGCGCGCGCCACGATTCCTCCGCAGCCTCCACGATCAGCAGCCATCGCCCGGGGCCGAGCCAGCTGACGAGCTCGACGCGCTCTCCGTCGGGACTCCATTCGGCTTCGCCTTCGTATTCTTGCTGCCCCCTCGGGTGCTTGGCGAGTCGCGCCCGACCTCGCAAGGAACGTCCCGACGCATCGGCGAAACGCAGGCGGATGCGATGGGGTTGCAGAGGTGAGAGCTCGAGCTCGCCGTTGGCATCGACGAGCGAGCTCGGGATGTGGTGGGCGCGATCGAAGAGCCGCAGGCGCACGGCCCACTCTTCGTTCTCGGGCACGGCGATCGAGTTCCCGTGCTGCAGGTCTTCTTCGATCGAACGGCGCCAGGTCGGCGTCACGAGCTGGACGTCGCCGTGCTCGGGGAGGATCTGCGCGAAGGCAGTCGTGGGATCGAGCCACATGCGAACGCGCTTCCTCGGAGCGAGCGCTACCTTCAGCTCCGCGCTCCCTTCGCGCGGGACGGTGAGCACGGCCCGTTGCTCGCGCCAATCGCCCTTGCCGCCGCCGAAGACGAGCTCGTAGCGGCCCGGAGGCCAAGCGATCGAGAGCTCGTCTCCGATCTCGATCTCCTGGCGGTCGACGAAGCGCGTCTCCGGACACCAAGCTTCGAGCTCGACCTCACTCGAAGGCGAGCCAGCGGGTACGTCGATGCGGATGCGCACGTTCTCTGCTTCGGGCCGCTCGATCTCGGGCAGATCCTCCCCTCGCGGTGGGAGGACGAAGCGCGCTTCGCTGCCGCGCGGCGGCAGATCGAACCAATGCTCTTCGCCCGTGCGCTCGTCCGCGACGGCGACGCTCGTCGTGTCCGCGCCTTCGAGCACGAAGCGCCCTTCCGCGTCGGTGAGGCACCAAGGTCCGCGGTGATACTCCGCGAGCCCGACGTGAACCCCGGCACGCGGCCGGCCATCGGAGCCGAGGACGACACCCTTCCACGTCGGCGCTGGGTCGCAATGGAGGAGATGTACGCCACGGCCGGCTCTCCAGGCTCCGAAGTCGTTGTACTCGCCGAGGATCCTCGGGCCGGTGATCCAGAGCTCGCCGTAGTCGCCGTGCGCTCCGGGCATGGTCGCGCGACCTTCGGCATCCGTGTGCACTTGGCGCGAGTCGGCGGTGTGGCCGCAGCCCAGGTGCCAGCCGATGCGAGCGCCCGGCACGGGGCGCCCCAGAGCGTCCAGCACCTGGAGGGGGATATCGACGCTGCGCTCCAGCTCCCACGGCAGCGGCGGAAACGCCGTCATCTCGGCGCTCGGCGCGTAGCCTTCGGCCTCGGCCACCAGCCAGAGCCCTCGTTCCGCGAGCAGATCATCGATACGGAGCCGCACCCAGCCCTCGGCATCGCTCTCCGCGACGCGCAACGGAGCCCAAGTCGCCGGCTCCGGATGCTCGTGCTCGATGTACGCGGAGATCCGACCGCGGAGGGCCGCGCGCGTCGCGCCATCGACGAGGCGCGTGCACATCCATTGCTCCTCCCGTCCCGCCGTGGTGCGCACCTCGATGGGGCCCGAGTCGTCGACGACCGGGTAGATCGCCGGGACCGGATCCTGGAACGCGAAGGCGCAGGCAACGGCGAGAGCGAGGCCAACGGTGAGCACGATGTGTTCCTCGGAGAAGCGGGTTCGACGCTCAGGCTACGGGGATCTCCCAGCCTTGCTCCGCGGAGGTCGGATTCGCCGACCTCAGCCGAAGAAGAGCCGCGAGAGAGCGAAGCCGATACCGATCGCCGCGGTCGTCGAGACGAGCCCCGGCAGGAGGAAGCTGTGGTTCAGCACGTAGCGTCCGATGCGCGTCGTGCCCGTGCTGTCGAAGGCGACCGCGGCGACGATCGTGCCGTAGGTCGGCAGCAGAAAGTAGCCGTTCACCGCGGGGAAGAACGCGATCAGCGTGGTCGCCGGCAGGCCGAGGGCGATGCCGAGCGGCATCAGCGCCGCGACGGTCGATGCCTGGCTGAAGAGCAGCACCGAGAGGCCGAAGAGGCCGAGCGCGAAGACCCAGGGCTGCGCGCGGATCGTGTCGCTGAGCGCACCGACGATCGCACTCGAGTTCCCGTCGAAGAAGCAGTTGCCGAGCCAGCCCAGGCCGAGGATCGAGATCACGGCGACGAGGCCGGCCGTGGCCACCGGTGTGGCGACGATGCGCGCGGGATCGACGCGGCAGATGAGCACGATGAGCGCCGCGGCGCAGTACATGACGATCTGGATCAGCGTCGCCATCGGCACACTGACCTCGCGCACCTCCGCGGGCCGCGCGCTCAGCACCTCGAGTCGTGCGGCGAGCTCCTCGTGGGTGATGCTCTCCTGGCGGCGTTCCTCCGCACGCAGATCCTCCACCGCGCGTTCGAGCTCGTTCGCGCTGATGCTCGAAGCGGGGCGCGCGATCTCGCTCGTCCGCGGCCGCAGCGACTCGACGAGGCCGAACGCGACGATGGCGAGCGACGCCGCGACGAAGAGCAGGACCGCGCGTCGGGCTCCGGCGCGCTGCTCGGGAGCCAGCTCCTCGAGGGGGGCCGCCTCCTCGGCGAGCCCCGTCGCGACGCGGCGCTGGAACTCGGGATCGTCGGCGAGCTCGCGTCCGACGAAGCACATGACGAACGCGCCGAGCATGCAGCCGAGGAAGGTGCTCGGTATCGCGATCGCGAGGATGTGCCAGAGCTCGATCGGGCTTCCGCCGATCGCGAGCGAGCTGCTGGCGAGGATCGCGAGCAGGCCCGCCGTCGCGGCCGAGAGCGGGCTCGCGGTGATCGCCTGCTGCGAGGCGATGACGCTGATCGCCATCGGCCGCTCCGGGCGGATGCCGGCTTTGCGCGCGACCTCGGCGATCACCGGCAGGATCGCGTACGCGACGTGCCCCGTGCCCGAGCAGAAGGTGAAGAGATACGCGACGGCGGGCCCGAGGAAGGTGATCCAGCGCGGTCGCGCGCGCAGCGCCTTCTCGGCGAGGCCGACCAAGAGCTCCATGCCGCCGGCGGCCTGCAGCGTCGCCGCCGCGGTGACCACCGACAGCACGATCGCGAGGACCGTGCCCGGTGGCCCCGAGGGCGGCAGCCCGAAGGCGAAGACCAGCACCGCGACACCCAGCATCGCGGCGTTGCCCATCGCGACGCCGCCGAGGCGCGCGCCGAGGAGGATCGCCGCGAGGACGACGAGCAGCTCGAGGCCGAGCATCGCGCGGCGCTCAGCCGCCGTTGCGGGTCAGCGCCACGGGATCCAGCACCTTCGCGATCTGCGCCTCGGTTAGCAGGCGCTTCTCGCGCACGAGCTCGACGACGCCCTTACCGGTGCGCAGAGCTTCGGCGGCGACCTCCGTCGCGCGGTCGTAGCCGATGATCGGGTTCAGCGCGGTGACGATGCCGATCGAGTGCTCGACGAAGCGGCGGCAGACATCCTCGTTGGCGGTGATGCCGTCGATGCACTCGACGCGCAGCGTGCGCGCGGCGTTCTGCATCAGCATCTGCGACTCGCAGATGCACTGCGCGATCACGGGCTCCATCACGTTGAGCTGGAGCTGGCCGGCTTCGGCGGCCATCGTCACCGCGAGATCGTTGCCGATCACCTTGAAGCAGACCTGGTTCGCCACTTCGGGGATCACCGGGTTCACCTTGCCCGGCATGATGGTCGAGCCCGGTTGCTTCGGCGGGAGATTGATCTCGAAGAGGCCCGCGCGCGGACCGGAGGAGAGCAGGCGGAGGTCGTTGCAGATCTTGGAGAGCTTGATCGCGAGGCTCTTCAGCACCGACGAGTAGATGACGAAGGCCTGCGTGTCCTGCGTCGCCTCGACGAGGTCCTTCGCGAGGCGGAACTTCTTCTTCGTGATCGCCGCGAGGTGACGCGCGCACTTCTTGGCGTAGCCCTTCGGCGCGTTGAGGCCCGTGCCGATCGCCGTGCCGCCCATGTTGATCTCGAGGAAGAAGCTCGCCGCGCGCTCGAGCGTCCGCACCTCATCCTCGAACGACGCCGCGAAGGCCGCGAACTCCTGCCCGAGCGTCATGGGCACCGCGTCCTGGAGCTGCGTTCGACCCATCTTCAGGACGTGGTCGAACTGCTTCGCCTTCTTCTCCAGGGCCTTCACGAGCAGGCGGAGCTCCGCGACCAGCCGGTCGTTCGAGAGCAGCATCGCCACGTGCAGTGCGGTGGGATACGCGTCGTTCGTCGACTGCGAGAGGTTCACATGGTCGTGCGGCGAGCAGTGCTGATAGTCGCCGAGGGAATGACCCAGGTGCTCGAGCGCCAGATTCGCGATGACCTCGTTCGCGTTCATGTTGGTCGAGGTCCCCGCGCCGCCCTGGAAGAGATCGACGAGGAAGTCCTCGTGATGTTCTCCGGCGATCAACTGCTCGCAGGCGTGCTCGATCGCGCGGAGGATCTTCTTCGGCAGCCGGCCGACGTCGGCGTTCGCGCGCGCGGCGGCGAGCTTCACCATGGCGAGGCCGCGCACGAGATCCGGGTAGTGCTTCAGCGGCACGTGCGAGATCGCGAAGTTCTCGATCGCGCGCAGGGTCTGCACGCCGAAGCGAGCGGTGGCGGGGACTTCGCGGACACCGAGCAGATCTCGCTCGGTGCGGGTGGCGGGTTGGGAGCGGCGGCGCGGCATCGTTTTTCGTAGGAACGCAGGGGTGCGTGAGTCGGCCACAGGGCGGGGTGAAAGTCCAGGGGGGCCTGCGTGAGGATGGACTTTCGTTGCTTTCCGTATCCAGGGGAGACGCCGCGACCTCGAAGACGGCAGATTGCTCTCCGTCGCGGCGCTCGCGCACCCCGAGGAACTCATGTCTCTCCCGCCCCTTCGTTCGTCTTGGTGGCTGCTTGCGCTGCTCGGCGCCTGCGCCGCGCCACCCGACCCCGCGCTGGAAGCCCGGCAGATCGTGGTGCGCCTCGAGCCGGCCGAGCAGCCGCTCCAGCTCCGCGTCGATCGCTTCGGCTCGATCTTCTGGTTCCTCCCCGAGGAGGTGGCGACCGCGGGCGAGGTGCGCGTCGCGATCGACGGCGGGCTCGAGCCGTCGAGCACGTGCTCGACCACTTACGGCTTCGAGCTGCCGCAGATGGGGCAGCGGCGCAGCGCGCCGCTGCGACCCGGCGCCGGCGCGGTGATCTGCTTCCACGACGCGGGCGAGTTCGCCTTTCGCGTGGAAGGGCTCGCGCAGCCGCTGTCCGGCGTGGTGAAGGTCGGGGGCTTGCGATGAACCTGCGCGTGCTCCTGCTCGCGGCATTGCCCGCGCTCCTGCCCGGGTGCTCCTCGCTCGTGACGCAGCGGCGAGCGGAGGTTCCGACGCCGCGTGTCGTCGCGGTGCTGCCCTTCGCCGGCGAGGCCGAGCCCGCGACCCGCGCGCTGCTCCGCGGCTTCGTCGCCTCGCGCCTCGCCGAGGAGCGCGTGCTCGTGCTCGAGCGCGAGTGGGTGGATCGCGTGCTCGCCGAAGGCGGCTATCTCGGCGACCCGGACGACTTCCGCTTCGCGCAGAACGAGGCGAGCTCGATCTGCGCGCGGCTCGGGGTCGATGCGATCCTCGTCGGCGACCTGATCGGTTACGACAAGACGGAGCTCTTCGTCTTCCACTCGCGATCCTTGCGCGCTCGCTTGCAGCTCTTCGCGCGCGATGGGCGGCGCGGCTGGATGGCGGAGCACTCGGTGGGGGTCCGCGGTGGCGTGGCCCCCGAGAGCGGCCAGGTTTTGACGGCGATCCAGCACGAGCTCGGGCACCACGCGTCGCGCGAGCGCGCCGCGCTGGCGTGGCGGCTGGTCGAAGAGATCTTCGCCGCGTCGGGAGGCTTCGATGGCGGCATGCTCGAGCCCGAGACGCGGCCCGCGGTCGCGCGTGCGAGCGCGCGGCTGGAGCGCGTCGGAGCGCGCGAGCAGATCGTCGTCGAGGCCGAGGGTTCTCCGGGAGCGGGGGCGCGCTTCGATCTCGGCGAACGCGTGCGCGGCGTGCCCATGCGCGAGCATGCGCCGGGGCGCTATCGCGGGATCTTCGAGCGTCGTTCGGGCGACGGGCTCGGCGAGCGCCCCGCGGTGCGCGTCGAGTTGCGCGATGCCTTCGGACATGCGGCGGAGCAAGGGGGTGTGTCGTGGTCGAGCTGAATCAACGCGCGCTCGGTGTTTGCGGCGCGCTGCTCGCGCTGGTCGGGATGTCGGCGTGCACCAGCATGTCTGGCCGTGCGCGCCACGCGGACGAGTTCCCTCAACGTCGCGCCGAAGGTTTGCGCGTCGCTGCTCTGCCCTTCGCGGTGAGCGCCGCCGACGAAGATCCGATCTCGAGCACCCTGGCGCCGCTCGGCAGCTTGCTCGCGCTGGAAGGGATCGGCGACGGAGCACCCGAGGCGCAGGCTGCCGGCGCCGTGATGCAGCGCGCGCTGCTGGCCTTGCTCGCGGGTTCTCCGATCGCGATCGAGGAGCAATGGGTGACGCGCACCGAGCTCGCGCACGCCGGGCTCGATCGCGCGGCGATGGAGGATCGCTCGCGCACGGCGGAGGTCGCGAAGCGGCTGGGCGTCGATGCGCTGCTCTACGGCGAGGTCTACGAGTGGGACCGCAGCTACTACGGCGTGCAGTCGACGCAGAGCGTAGGCCTTCGCGTGTGGTTGCTCGATGGAGAGAGCGGAGCGGAGCTCGCGTTCGCGGAGCGCTGGCGCCAAGAAGGTGCCGGGATCAGCGGCGGCCCCACGGGCTATGTCTCCGCCGCGACCTCGCCGATCCAAGGGCTCGCCGCGAGCACGCTCTCGCAGCTCGCGATTCAAGTGGCTTACGACATCGCCGAGGATCTCCTCGGCGGCGCCTCTTCGCAGCCCTTCGACTTCGAGAACGCGCGCGGCGAAGTTCCACGCCTCTCCTTCGTGTCGGCGGATCCTCCGCAGCTCGATGCGCTCCAAGCCGGCGCGAGCCTGCGCGTGATCGCCGTCGGAACCTCGGGCTCGCAGGCGAGTTTCGACCTCGGCGCCTATCGCACGCGCATCCCCATGCTCGAGATCGAGACGCGCGACGATCCCCGCGGCCGCCGTTCTACTTACATCGGCAGCTACGTCCTCCAACCCGGCGAGGCCCTCGCCTCCCTCCCGATCCGCGTCCACCTGGAGAAGCCGCAACCCGACGGCCGCCTCCTCCGCGGCGCGACCAAGCTCCTCTCCACTTCCCGCTAGCCGAGAAACCTGGTTTGACGGAGATCAAGGCTACGCACGAGGGCCCGGGTCGGTTGGTGCTCGAGATCTAGAGAGTGCGCGCTCCTCCTTCCACCGTCATCGGAGGGGCATCGAAATGCTCTCGAAATCGGCCGCGCGCAGGTTCTTCCTCGTCGGCACCGCGCTGTGCTTCGGCGCGTTCCTCTTGCTCACCGTCGATACGCTCGGGCGGATCCCCGAGCAGACCAACCAGCAGGAGCTCTCGGAGTCGGCGATCCGCGGGAAGCACCTCTGGGATCGCAGCAACTGCATGGGCTGCCACACGCTGCTCGGCGAAGGCGCCTACTACGCGCCGGAGCTCACGCGCGTGCATTCGCGTCGTGGGCCTGTATTCATCGAGGCCATGCTGCGCGATCCGGAGGCCATGTATCCGGGCCGGCGGAGGATGTGGCAATACGACTTCAGCGACCAGGAGATCCAGGACCTCGTCGCGTTCTTCGCGTGGATCGATCGGATGGATCTGAACGGCTTCCCCGCCGAGCCGAACCTGCTGCAGGTCGCGGGCGCGGATGGCCTGGGAGATGCTGCGTCGCGCTACCCGCTGACCTTCCAGCAGATCTGCGTCGCGTGCCACAAGCTCGAGGGCCAGGGCGGAGTCGTCGGGCCCGCGCTCGACGGCGTCGCCGACCGCATGACGCCGGAGACGCTGCGGAAGCACCTGAAGGACCCGAAGTCGGTGAAGCCGGACTCCCTGATGCCGCAGCTCCCCCTCGATGATGCGACCATCGACGAGCTCGTCGCGTTCCTCTCCACGCTGAAAGCCTCGAGCACCGGAGGTGCGCGATGAGATACGAATCCCAGCGCATCGCGTACTGGTTCTTCGCCACGAGCATGCTGCTGCTCGCGCTGCAGATCGTGTACGGCTTCCTCATGGGCTTCGCGCACATCGGCTTCGATGTGCTGCACGAGATCATCCCGTTCCATGTCGCCCGTGCGACGCACTTGAACTTGCTCGTCGTCTGGTTGCTCTGCGGCTTCATGGGCGCCACGTACTACATCGTGCCCGAGGAAGTCGGGCGCGAGCTCCACAGCGTGAAGGCTGCGTGGGTGCAGCTCATCTCCTTGGTCGTGGTGGGTGTCGTCGCGATCCTCGGCTTCCACTTCCAATGGTGGGAGGGGCGAAAGTTCCTCGAGATCCCCCGGCCGCTCGATTGGTTGGTCGTGGTGAACGTGCTGCTCTTCCTCGCCAACATCGCTCTGACCATGTGGAAGGCGCCTCGCATGACGACGACGAGCTGCGTGCTCTTCTTCGGCCTGCTGATGGCGGCCTTGCTCTACCTGCCAGGCATGATCCCTACGGATCACCAGACGCTCGACTCCTACTGGCGTTGGTGGGTCGTGCACCTGTGGGTCGAGGGCGTATGGGAGCTGATCATGGGCGGCATCCTGGCCTACCTCTTGATCAAGCTCACCGGCGTCGACCGCGAGGTGATCGAGAAGTGGCTCTACGTGATCGTGGGGCTCACCTTCCTCTCGGGCATCCTCGGTACGGGGCACCACTACTACTACATCGGGACGCCGCGCTACTGGCTTCTGATCGGCGGCATCTTCAGCGCGCTCGAGCCGCTGGCGTTCCTCGGCATGGCGATCTACGCCATCGCGATGGCGCGGCGCGGCGGGCGCGCGCATGCGAACCGCAATGCCCTGTCCTGGACGATCGGCTGCTCGGTGATGTCGTTCGTCGGCGCGGGCTTCCTCGGCTTCGCCCACACGCTGCCGCAGGTGAACCTATGGACGCACGGCACGCTGGTCACCGCGATGCACGGCCACATGGCGTTCTGGGGCGCCTACGCGATGCTCGTGCTCGGGATCGTCGCCTACGCGATGCCGCAGCTCACGGGTCGCAAGCTCCACGATACGCCGCTCTCGGCCTACGCGTTCTGGGCGAGCAACATCGGGATGGTGGCGATGACCGTGGCGTTCGGCGTGGCCGGCGTCGCGCAGGTGTACCTCGAGCGCAAGATGGGTCTCGACTTCCTGCAGGTGCAGGAGGAGATCGCGGTCCACTTCGTGGGCTTGATCCTGGCCGCAGCGCTCTTCGCCAGCGGCATCGCGGCGTACATCGTGCAGTTCGTGCGCTACGGCCTGCCCGTCGGTGTCGTGCAGCCCGCGCACGAAGCCGAGATCGCTTCCACCTTGGCGACCGACGGCGGGGTCGGCGCGGCGGCGCGCGGATGAGCGTGATCGCCCGCAACGAGCGCGCGGCGACGCGCCCCTACTATCGACCGGTCGGCCGCGAGGTCGAGGTCTTCGAGGCGGCGTACGCCGCGCGCCTGCCGGTCCTCCTGAAGGGGCCGACGGGCTGCGGCAAGTCGCGCTTCATCGCGGCGATGGCGGCGGCTCACGGGCGCGAGCTTGTGACCGTTGCCTGCAACGACGAGACCTCGGCGGTCGATCTCCTCGGGCGCTACGTCGTGATGGGGGGCGACACGGTGTGGCAGGACGGGCCCGTGACGCGCGCCGCGCGCGCGGGCGCCTTCCTCTATCTCGATGAGCTCGCCGAGGCGCGCGAGGACGTGCTCGTCGTGCTGCATCCCTTGAGCGATCACCGCCGCGAGGTGCACGTCGATCGCCGCGACGAGACCATCGTCGCGGCCGACGGATTCGCGCTCTGCGTGAGCTTCAATCCCGGCTACCAGCGCGGGCTTAAGGAGTTGAAGCCTTCGACGCGGCAGCGCTATGTGACGCTCGCGTTCGACTATCCCGAGGCGGCGGTCGAGCAGGAGATCGTGGCGACAGAGGCCGTCGTGGAAGCTGCGGTGGCGAAGCGCCTCGTCGCGTTCGCGCGCAAGGTGCGTGGCAGTGGCGAGCTCGGGCTGCAGGAGACCGTCTCCACGCGCCTCCTCGTCGCGGCGGCGAGATTGATCGCCGGAGGACTACCACCGCGTCTCGCCTGCGAGGTGGCGATCGTGCAGCCGCTCTCCGATGACCTCGAGGTGGTGGCGGCGTTGAAGGACGCCGCGGCGCTCGCATTCTGAGCGCCGAGCGTCGATCGATGGAGCGCGGCCGTGGGAATCGATGAAGCGCTGTTCGCGCGGGTCTATCGCTGGTTCGCGCGGCGCGCGCGCCGCGGCGATGCGGTGCGCGAAGAGCGTGCAGTTCTGCTCGAGTCGCTCGAGAAGCGCTTGAGCACGTTCGCGGCGCTGCTCGCGGGGCGCGCGCTCGAGGTACGTGCGGGGGACGACCACGGCGGTCTGCGCGGCGAGCGCCTCTTCCTCCCGACGCGACTCGATGCAGCGCCGACGGTCGCGGGCAACGTCGCGGCCTACCTCTTGCGTACGGCTCTCCTCGTCGAGGTGCGGCTGGGCACCGTTACCCCGTGCGCGGAGCGCGAGGGCGCTCCGCGTGCGTTGGCTTCGCTGCTGCACTCGCGCGAGATCGTAACCAGAGCCGTTCAACGCTGGCCGGGCTTCGCGGAGCTTTTCGCGCGCGTGAGCGCGGAGCACGAACTCCTTGTGATCGCCGCCAGCCCTGCGGAGCGCGCGCTGCGTGCTCTCGAGAGCCTACGCTGCGGCCGTGCGCTCGCGGACGGAGAGAGCGGTCTGCCTCCCGAGGCCCAGCGCTTCGTGCGGCACGCGGCGGATTCCGGGCTCGAGCAGCTGCCCCTCCTGCTCCCCCTGTGGCGTGCGTTGCCGGGCGCACGCTCCGTGCGGCGCTTCGTGCCGAGCTTCTTTCCCGATCTCGTCGGCGGAGACGACGGATCGCGCGCGCGATCGGCGATGGCGAAAGGGGCCGAGCTCCCGACGCGGGAAGCTCTGCCGACGGGGACCGAGCGCCGCGCGCCCGCGCGGCGGGATGTCGAGGTCGTCGAGCTCGAGGAACCCGAAGACCAGAACCCGCTGATCCACGTCTTCGAGAAAGTGAAGACGGCGGAGGAGCATCAAGCGGGGCGCCGGCGGCTCGATGGCTCCGACGAACTCGAGCAGCACCTCGAAGCTCTGGAGGAGCTCGATCTGCGGCGCGTGATCCGCTCGCGCGCGCCGACGGCCTCGATCTATCGCGCCGATCTCGCGCTGGAAGGCGGGAGCGCGGATCTCGACGACGAGGCACCGCGCGGGGAAGCCCTGCTGTACGACGAGTGGGACGAAGGCGCGCGTCGCTATCGGCGAGCTTGGTGCTCGGTGTACGCGAGCGCCGCGGAGGCCGCGCCGGCGGAGTCCACCTCGGCGGCCGTGCGCGCGGTGCGCGGTCGTCACGCGCGCGCGATCCGCGCGCTGCGCGGCGAGCTCGAGCGCCTCGAGCGATCGCGCGCCCTGCGCCACCGGCAGATCGCGGGCAGCGATGTCGATCTCGATGCCGTCGTCGATCGACACGCGGCCTTGCTCGCAGCGCGCCGCTTCGGAGGCAGCGTCGAGGATCAGCGCCTCTATCTCGCGCGGCGACCTCATCAACGGGAGCTCGCGACTTTCCTCCTGCTTGATGCTTCGCTCTCTACTGATAGTTGGATCGAGAACCGCCGCGTGCTAGACGTCGCGCGCGAGTCGTTGGTCGTGCTCGGCGAGGTGCTGCACGAGCAGCGCCTGCGCGTCGGCGTCGCCGCGTTCTTCAGCAACGCGCGGCGCGATTGCAGCTTCCAGATGGTCAAGGACTTCGACGAGCCCTGGACGCTCGGCTACCGCCGCCTCTTCGGCCTGCGGCCTACGGGCTACACGCGCATCGGGCCTGCCGTGCGCCACGCGACGCGGCTCCTGGATCACACCGGCGCCGCCAAGAAGCTCCTGGTGCTGATCGGCGACGGCAAGCCCACCGACTACGATCGCTACGAGGGCCGCTACGGCATCGCCGATGTGCGCCAGGCGCTGCGCGAAGCGCGTGCGAGCGGCGTCCGCAGCGTCGCTCTCACGATCGATGCCCGCGCGAAGAGCCACCTCCCCGCGCTCTTCGGCCCCGGCGGGTATCGCCTCCTCCGCCACCCGCGCGATCTCCCTCTCGCGCTCGCGCGTCTGGAAGAGCGCCTCCTCCGGTGAACGGGGGTTAGCCGGAAAGGCGGAACTGGAACGTGGCGAGGTCGTCGGTCTCTTGGCGGAGCCAGGGGTAGGCGAAGCTCATCTCGAGAGTGACGGAGGGGAGGAAGGGCATGCGGAGGCGCAGGCCGACGCCCGCGGAGGAGCGGACCTCGCGCATCGTGGGGTCGCTCCAGTCGAGCCCGAGGCCGCCGAAGTCGACGAAGGCGAAGCCGCGCATCCACTCGAGCTCCTTCGCTCTCCGTGGCTCGGGCATCGAGAGGATCGGGAACGCGTATTCGAAGCTCGCGGTCCACAGCGCTTCGCCGCCGCGCGGCAGGCCGTTCTCGACGGGGCCCGCGCCGCGGATGTCGAAGCCGCGCAGCGAGTCGATGCCGCCGAGGAAGTAGCGATCGAAGTAGGGAACTTCGAGCGTGTCGCCATATGCACCGGCGAACGCGATCGAGCCGCCGATCTCCAAGACCTCGCTCCGCCCGCGCTCGTCGGTGTGCAGGTCGAAGAAGCGATAGCCGGCGAGGACGGCGTTCCAGTAGTCGTAGTCGGAAGAGAGCGCCTCCGTGCTCCAGAACGCCTCGATCGAGAGCACGATGCCGTCGGTCGGAGCCAGAGGCGCATCGAGGTCCGAGTAGAGGGCGCGAGCGCCGACGCCGCGCACCCACGAGCTGCCTTCGATCTCCTGGATGCTCTCGAACGCGCGCGGATCGAGCTGGCTCACGTCCATGCGGTCGTTGCGGAGGCCCAGGCCGACCTGGAGCTCGCGCGTGAGTCCCTTCGACAGCGAGACGGTCTGTCCGGTGCGTTGCTCGAAGTGCGTCTCCCAGAGGCGCAGCGTCTGATAGATCGAAGCGTCGAACGCGATCGGGTTGCGTTGGAGGCCGAAGAGGTCGGGCTCGCGAAACGCCGCGCTGTAGCTCGAGACCTCGATGCCGGGGCTCGCTTGCAGGATCAAGCTCTGCCCATCGCCCGAGAACGCGGTCCCCGCGAACATCTCCGGCACCGCCGAGAGCGCCGAGTCGGGCAAGCGCGAGAGCGCGAAGTTCGTGTTGCTCCACCCGAAGCTCAGGAACGCGCCGACATCGGTGCTGACCCCGCCGCCGATCTGGAAGCGCCCCGTGCGATCCTCCTCGACCTCGATCACCCAGGTCACGTCCTCGGGATCCTCCGCCGACGCGACGAGATCGTAGTCCACCGCGGGAAAGCCGCGCTCGTCCTGGAAGTAGCGCAGGGCCTCGAGGCGCGCGATCGAGCGCCCGAGCTTCTCGGCATCGAGGATCTCGCCGGGATCGATCAAGAGCTCGCGCAAGATGACATCGCGCCGGGTCTTGTGGTTGCCGCGCACTTCGACGCGCTGTAGCTTCCGCTGTCGTCCTTCGTGCACGCGCATCACGACGGTGATCGAGCGGTCTTCGTGATGGAGCTCCTCGATCGCGAGGTCGAAGCGATCGGTGAGGCCGAAGTGCAGCGGATGCCCGCGCCGCCCGTAGTAGCTCGTGATCGCTTGCTGGTCTTCGGCGAGGTTTTGATCGAGCAGGAACTCGCCGGGGCGCGAGCGGAGCAACGCGCGCAGCTCCGCCTCGGGATAGCTCTCGATGCCCTCCAGGCGGAGCTCGCGCAGCCGATAGCGCGCGCCTTCGTCGACGTGGACATCGAGATCGACCCACAGCCCGTCCGCGCTGCGTTGCACGTCGATCGCGACCTCCGCATCGCGAAACCCCTGCGCGCGATAGAAGCGCTCGAGCGCGATGCGATCCTCCTCGATGCGCCGCGGCACGAAGAGCGCGCCGCCGAAGCGGAAGGGCCATCGCAAGAGAGGCGGCGTCGACTCCATGGCGTCCTCCAACGCGAGGCCGAACGAGAGGAAGGTCGAACCGGTGAAGCTCTCGTTCCCGTGGAAGCGCAGCGCGCGCACGAAGACGCGCGGACCTTCGTAGATCTCGAAGAGCAGCTCCGAGCGCTCGGAAGCGAAGCTCGGTGTCACTTCCGCCCAGGCATAACCCTGCTCCTGGTAGTGCTCTCGCAGGCGCTCGGCGAGGCGCGGCGCATCTTCGCGCAGCGCCTTCCCGCCCGGAGTGATGCCGAGCGTGCGGCGGAGCTCGGCTTCCTCTAGCGCCTCCTGCCCCCGCAGGGTCAGGCGATCGACGGCTTCGGGTGCCTCGAGCCGCAGTACGAGGCGCAGCTCTCCGCTCGGCAGCTCCTCGACCTCCCAATTCCCGACGAGCTTGTGGACGCTCCAGAGCCGCACGATGTCCGCGTTCAAGCGATCCAGGGCGAGCGTCGAATCCACGCGCGTGTAGAGCGCCGGCGCGAGCTCGCGCGCGCGCTCGACCGGCACGCCGAGGATGTCGACGACGGCGATGCGCCGGCCCGCGAGCGCTTCGCCCGGCGCCAGCGGATCCTGTGCGCGCAGGTCCGCGACTCCGGCGAGAAGAACGCAAGCGCTGGCGAGGCGCAGCGCGCGGGAGGGGGCGATCGGCGGAGTCACGCGGCAGCGGTCGTGTGGTTCGTTCGCGCTACGGGTCGGGAGCCTCGAGCCCGAGGGAACGCAAGGCGCGTCGGGCGAAGCGGCTCGAGGGAGTGGGCTCATCCTCGGCGCGCGCCAGCAGCCATGCGAGCGCGCCGCTCGATTCGAGCTCGCTCTGGCTCAGGCGACTCGACTGGGCGACGAGGAACGAGCGCAGCTCTTCGCTCGCGTCCTCCCGGCAGCACGCGAAGATCGTGGCGTACTCCTCCTCGCCGCGGACGGAGAGCCAGGACTCGGCCAGCGCCACGCGCACCGCCGGGCTGCGCTCGCCGCCGCGGAGCGCCGCGATCAAGACGGTGGGCAGGGCCTCGGCGGCGAGCGCGCGACCGGCCGCGTCGAGCTCCGCGCGCAGGGCCGCGGAGGGGGCCTCCTGGAGCAACGCGCCGCAGAGCGCGAGCGAGCGGATCTGGGTCGCGAGCGATCCCCCGCGCAGCGCGCCGAGCTCGGCCAGCGTGCCGCGAAGGCGCCGCTCGTGCTCGGTGCGCAGCGTATCGCCGCGCGCGATCGCCGCGCGCCGCTCGTCGATGTCGATCAGCGCTCGCTCGAGCAGCGCCTCTCGCTGTCGGTCCACGCGGTCCGCGCCGGCGATCGAGGTCCCACGGCTCGGGTTCGCAGTGCGGAGCGCGCGGCCCCAGCGCCCGAGTTCCACTGCGGCGCGATGGCGTGCGAACGCGGGAGCCGCGGCATCGACGAGCAGCAGCTCGCAGGCGACCTCGACCCCGAGGGCGAGCTCGTTCGCCTGGTGTTCGTCCAGCGACTCGAGCAGGGCGAGGCGCTCGAGCGCGCGGCGGTGGGCCAGCGGCTTCTCGACGGCGGAGCAGCCCGCGCCAGCGAGCGCGGCCGCGAGCAGCACGAAGCTCCTCGCACGGCTCCTGAAGCTGAATCGACCCTTCACGGCCTCTTTACGAACGGGGGGCACCATCTTCCTCGCAGCAAACCTTGAGGCACGCACTCGATGGCGTCAGCCGTCGAGCTAGCGCCACAGCGATCGACCCGCGAGTTGCAGCTCACGGGCCCGAGTCAGATGGCACCCCTTTCCGGAGTGAACCCCGTGCGAACCCTTTCCATCAAGTCCCTTCTCGTCGGGACGGCCCTTTCGGGGGCCGCGACCGCCGCAGAGATCCTGGTCACGAGCGACATCACGACGTCGACGACCTGGACCGCGAACAACACCTACAACCTGCAGCAGCAGATCTACGTGCGCCCCGGCGCGACGCTGACCATCGAAGCCGGAACGGTGATCGCCAGCGACACCAACATCGGCGGCAGCCTCGCGGTCACGAAGGGCGCCCGGATCTTCGTGCTCGGCACCGACACGAACCCGGTCATCTTCACCTCGAAGGCCGACGTCGCGACCTGGGTCGGCGGCAACCCGAAGACCGGGACCTGGCGCGAAGCGGCCAACGAGTGGGGCAACCTCACGCTGATGGGCGCGGGCTACGTCTCCGAGAACGCGATCGGCACCAACACGCCGGTCCCCAGCGCCAGCAACATCGCGACGATGGAAGGCCTGATCGCTGCTTTCCCCGGTGACACGCGCGTCAACTATGGCGGCGGCAACGACAACGATGACAGCGGCACGATCCAGTACTGCTCGCTGCGTTACACCGGCCGCGTCATCGGCCTCGGCAACGAGCTGAACGGCATGTCGCTCGGGGGCATCGGCCGCGAGACCGACGTTCATCACGTCGAGATCATGAACAACGTCGACGACGGCATCGAGGTCTGGGGCGGCGCCGTCAACTTGAAGAACTTCGCCATCTGGAACATCGGCGACGACAGCCTCGACGTCGACCAGGGTTGGCGCGGCAAGGCCCAGTTCGGCCTGATCGTCCAGGGCTGGAGCTTGAACGCGAGCTCGGGCTCGGGCGTCTGCGACAACGGCTTCGAGATGGACGGCGGCGAGAACTCGGACTGGCAGCCGGTCACGACCTCGACGATCTACAACTGCACCTTCATCGGTCAGCCCCTGGATGGCGACCACGCCACGGCGTGGCGCGACAACGCGCGCGTGCAGTTCCGCAACTGCATCTTCATGGATACCGGCCGCCGCCTCGTGTCCTTCGACAACGTCGACGGCGACGGTGGCTCGGGCTACGGCTTCAACGGCACGTTGAGCTGGGCGAACACCTGGACCACGCCGTACACCGCGACCTCGACGGTCAACGCGCCCGCGAATCCCGCCGCGTTCTACACGGTGCAGACCTCGGGCAACCTGATCGAGATCACGGACAGCGTCTTCTTCAACAACAACAACTCGGCGGCTTACACCGAAGCCGACGCCCGCGGCGTGCGCGCTGCGGCGAACAACAACGTCACCGCTACGCTCTCGCCGATCCGCAGCATCACGCGCGGCGCCTCGGTGGTGAAGGGCGGTCGCGTGCTGCAGCAGGTGCTGAGCCTCGACCCGCGCCCCTTGAACGACGCGGTCACGAGTGTCGGCTGGGCGCCGAACGATGGCTTCTTCACCTCGGCCCGCTTCCGCGGCGCCTTCGGTGCGAACAACAACTGGCTCGGCAACTGGACCGCGTCGTTCGCGTTCGGCTTCACCGCGCACGACGGGTTCTACGATGTCGGCAAGGGCCTGCCCGGCGTCAGCGGTGAGCCGATCCTCTCGGGCACCGGCTCGCTCGTCGGCGGCCAGAGCTTCACGCTCGTCGGCACCAACGCGGCGCCGAGCACGCTCGGCGTGCTGGCGGTCGGCGTCGGCCAGCTCAACTTTCCGATCTTCGGCGGCACGCTCTGCCCGAACATCCTCGCGGGCTTCACGCTGAACATCGGCACCAACGGCAACGGGACCTTCTCGTTCCCGAGCGGCATCCCGGCCGGGACCCCGGCCGGTGTCGAGATCTTGACCCAGGCGCTCTACCTCGACGCCGCGGGTCCGCAGGGCTTCTCGTTCTCGAACGCGCTGAAGCTCACCACCCAGCTCTGATTCGAGCTCCACACGGGCGCCGCGCCGCGGCGCCCGTGCTTCGTTTCCCCCCGCTGCCTCCGACGCTCCTAGATGCCCCCTCGATCCCACGCCTTTGCGTTCGTGCTCGCGGCCCTCACCGGGTCGCTGCTCGCGACGCTCAGCTCTTGCTCCGACTCCTCGGCGAGCGGGGCAGATTCTTCGGGGCACGCCCCTGCGCAAGGGGCAGCGTCGGCAGCGATCCTCGTGGATCGCGCGATCCCCGCGGCTCAGCGCGAGCTTCTCACGCTCGCCTTCGAAGCCGCCTCCGCGATCCCCGAGCATCCGCACATCAAGTCGAAGCTCCGCGCGCAGGACGAGGTGCTCTCGACCTGCCTCGAGCTCGACCTGCCTCTCACGACCTCTCGCTGGCTCGACCAAGTGCAGGGATGGCGCCGCGGCGCTTTGCACGCGGATCTCGCGCACTGGCTCGCGCAGCACGGGCAATCCGAGGTGGCCCTGGAGCAGATCCAGCGCGCGCGCGCCTACGAAGAGAGCCCGATCGGAAATCCCTCGGCGCAAGAGTGGCGCCGCGATCGCGTGCGCGCGAAGGTCGGCCGCGCCTACTTGGCGCTCGGCCGCAGCGCCGATGCGGAGCCCTTGCTCTCGGGCCTCGTCGAATCCGAGCAGAGCCTCGTAGCGGTGGCGCGCGTCGAGCACCTCGACGCGCAGGACTTCTCGGCTCAGCTCTCGGCCCTCGATCCCATCCTGAACACCGCGGGCCTGGATCAAGTCCGCGCCGCCCTCGATGCCTGCGTCGAGCTCCATCGACGCTTCTACGCCGACGCGGAGAAGCGAACGGCTCTGGAGCAGCGCGTGCGCTCGAGCTCGCAGAAGATCCCCTTCGAAGTCCGCCTCGCGCTCTATCGGCGCCTCGCCGAGTCGGCGATCGAGGCTGCGGATCTCTCTCACGCGCGTTCGTTCGTCGCGGAGCTGCTGGCGGTGCTCGATAGCGCGAAGTGGCTCCCCGAAGATGAGCTGCGCCTCCGCGCCGAGCTCTCAGCCCTCCGCTATCGGGCGGGCGAGGGCGTGCTCGCAGCGCAGGACCTCGGCGCCGTGCTCGAGCGCTACGAGGGCGAGCGCGAGCGCATCGTCGACATCTACCGCTCGCGCGTTCTGCGCAGCATCGCTGCGGCCTATCAGACCCAAGGCGATGCGTCTCGCGCGAGGACGCTCTTCCTACGCGCCGCCGAAGAAGGCTTCGCGAATCCCAACGCGCTGCCTCGCGCCGAGGACCTCCTCGCTACCTGCTGTGCGATCGTGCGCAGCGGACTCGAGCCCGAGCCCGAACAGCTCGAGCGCCTGCGCACGCTGCGCCGGAGCCTTCGCCAGCCATGGTGAGAAGTGGCTCTCCCGCGCGCCTCCTCCTCGGCGCGATCTTCGGTATCGGAGCTCCCGTCGCTGCGCAAGATCAGCCGGGCTCGATCCGCGGCGTCGTCATGGACAAGGACTTCGATGCGCCGCTCGCCGGCGCTCAAGTCAGCGTCGTCGAGACCGGCGAGAAGGCCGAGACCGCGACCGGCGGGAACTACGCGATCAGCGGCCTGAAGCCCGGCAAGTACACGCTCGTCTTCGCGAAGGAAGGCTACGTGCGCCAGGTGCGCGCGGACATCGTCGTGAACGCCGGCGCGCTCACCGACGCCAATGCCGCGCTGGCTGGCGAGTTCGCCGAGATGGAGGAGTTCGTCGTCCAGGAGACGGTGAAGCTCGGCGGGTCCACCGAGGCGGGACTGCTCGAGCTGCGCCTCGAGAGTCCCGCCCTCATGGACTCGATCAGCTCGGACTTGATCTCGAAGGCCGGCGCCAGCGACGCCGCCGCCGCGCTGCGTCTCGTCTCGGGTGCCACGGTGCAGGACGGAAAGTCGGCGGTGATCCGCGGCTTGCCGGATCGCTACGTGAGCTCGCAGCTGAACGGCGTGCGCCTGCCGACGGCCGACGAGGACAAGCGCGCGGTCGAGCTCGATCAGTTCCCCGCGGTGATCATCGAGAGCGTGCAGGTCAGCAAGACCTTCACGCCGGATCAGCAAGGCGATGCTTCGGGGGGCGCCGTCGATGTGCGCCTGAAGGGCATCCCGGAAGACCTGGTCTTCCAGGTGCGCACGCAGATCAGCTACAACACGCAGGTCTGGGACAACGACGACTACCTTAGCTACAAGGGCGGCGGGCTCAACTTCCTCGGCAAGGATGGCGCGGGCCGCGGCATCCAGAAGAACCGCATCGGCGACAACTGGCGCGGCGCGGTCGGGGTCGACGACGGCACCTCGCCCATCGACTACAAGTGGTCGATGAGCGGCGGCGGCAGGCACGTGCTCGACGACGGCACGCGCATCGGCGGTTTCGCGAGCCTCTTCTACGAGCGCGACAGCGCCCACTACGACGGCGCGAAGGACGACCAGTACTGGGTCGACAATCCGGGCGATCCCATGAGCCCGCAGTACTCGCAGGGAAGCCCCGGGCAAGGCGAGTTCAAGACCTCGCTCTTCGATGTCACCAGGAGCTCGCAGTCCGTGCAGTGGGGGACGCTCGCGACCTTCGGCATCGAGTCCGACGAGCACGCGGTGAACTTCACCTACCTGCAGACGAACACGACGGAAGACACGACGACGCTCGCCGAAGACACGCGCGGCAAGCAGTACTTCTTCCCCGGCTACGACCCGAACGATCCCAACACGCCGGGCCATGAAGAGCCCGAGGCGGCGCCGTACCTGCGGACCGAGACCCTGAGCTACGTCGAGCGCGAGACGGAGACCTTGCAGCTCCGCGGGCGCCATGACATGCCCTTCGAGTCGCTCGGGCTCTCGAAGCCGGCCGAGCTCGACTGGACGGTGGCGTTGAGCAACGCCTCCTCGGATCAACCCGACAAGCGCCAGTTCGGGACCGCGTGGTATGCGGGGCGCGTCGTCGGGCCGATCGTGCTCCCCGCGCAGCACCGCCCCTTCAAGCCCTCGGCGAACTTCAACTTGGGCAACCTGCAGCGCATCTGGCAGCAGATCGATGAGGACGCGCAAGAGTACTCCATGAATCTGAAGCTACCGTTCGCTCAGTGGGCGGGAGATGAAGGCTATCTGAAGATCGGAACCTTCTTCGACGAGGTCGAGCGGCAGTTCGACCAGAACACCTTCAGCAACTTCGGCGACAACAGCACCTACGACGGCGACTACGAGGACCTCTGGAGTCGCGCGTTCCCGAACGAGACGAACCACCCGATCACGGAGTCGCAGTTCGACGTCGACTACAAGGGCGAGCAGCGCATCGCGGCCGGCTATGCGATGTTCGATCTGCCCCTCGTCTCGACCTGGAAGATCATCGGCGGAGCGCGGCTCGAGCTCACCGAGATCGACGTGACGATCGACCCCGAGGAAGACGCGGTGTGGTTCCCGCCCGGCGCGACCGCGCCGGTGCAGTTGAACCCCGGCGACGCCGATGTCGATTTCCAGCAGACCGACCTCCTGCCTTCGATCGGCACGGAGTGGGAGCCGCTCGAGAAGCTCACGCTGCGCGCGTCCTACAACCAGACGATCGCGCGGCAGACCTTCAAGGAGCTGACCCCGGTCCTGCAGCAGGAGTTCCTCGGCGGTCCGATCTTCATCGGCAA
>JAEUHW010000260.1 GCA_016793245.1 Planctomycetota bacterium | reverse complement strand
AGCACGGTGAACGCGAGGTCCGCGGGTGAGCAGCTCCCGATCGCCGCCTGGAACGCGTCGTGGAAGACGTAGTTCCCCGGCCGCGCCTCGGTGACGCCATGGAGCGAGCGCGCGTGGTGCAACGTCGGTGTCGAGCCGACGCTCACGACTTCGACCGCGATGCCGCGCGAGCGAAGCGCATCGGCGAAACCCGCGCTGATGGAGCGCTCCTCTTCGGCGACCCGCGCGATCGCTGCCGCGTCGCGACAGGCATAGGAATGACCGGCGTGTGTCAGCAGCCCTCGGAAGCGCAGCGCTCTCGAGGACGCCAGACGCTCGGCGAGCGCGATCGCTTGCGGGCTCGCGGGATCGACGCCCGAGCGATGATCGCCGCAATCGATCTCCAGCCGCACCTCGAGCGGTCGGCCGCTGCGCGCGGCCTCCGCCTCCAGCGCGTCGATCGCGCTCGCGTGATCGACGAGCAGCTCGAAGCGCTCCATCTCGCGCGCGAGTGAGCTCGCCTCGGCGAGGCGATCGAGCGGCACGGGCAGCGCCCACACCTGATCGCGGAACCCCGCCGCCGCGAAGGCGCGCGCTTCGGCCAACGTCGACACCGTGATCCCGCCGAAGTGCCCCCGCACCTGGAGGCGCGCGATCTCGGGGCACTTGTGCGTCTTCACGTGCGGCCGAAGCTGCACGCCGAGCGCCTGGGCGCGCGCCGCCATGCGCGCGGTGTTCCGCTCCAGGACGGCGAGATCGACGATCGCGCAAGGCGTCGGGAGGTCGGCGAGCTTCGTCATGCGCGCATCCTCCCGAGCGCTCGGACGCCTCGCAAGTCCGAGGCCAGGTGCGCGCACGCGCCGCGGAAGAGATCTCCTCCACATCGGCGCGCCCGGAGGGCTAGGCTTCGGAACTCCTCCCCCCGAGGACCTGGACTCCGGATCCCATCATGCGCCTCTTCGGTCGCCGCAGTCTCCGCTCCGTCAACTCGAGCTCTGGCTACACGATCCTCGAGATCTCCGTCTCCGCCGCACTCCTCGGCGTGATGAGCGTCGGTTCGATCGCCTTCTTCCGCGGCACGATGAACACGATGCACGAGACCGTCGCCGTCGCGCAGGAGCAGAACTCCCGCGGCGCCGGCCTCGATCTCCTGCAACGCGACCTCCAGCGCACCGACCCCGAGCACCTGCGCATCGATACGAGCGACCCCGAAGGCGACACCCTGGAGCTCCAGGTCATCATCGGGATGGATACCGCGGGGCCGATCTGGGGCGCCCACGTGCCGGGCTGCAAGGTCGATGGAGGCAGGAAGCCCGGATGGTCGATGCGCTACCAAGTCGACGACGGCGAGCTCGTGCGCGTCTTCCTCGACGAAGCAGGCCGAGAGACCGAGTACGAGGAAGTGCTCGTACGCGGCCTCGCCGACGACGGCTCCACGAAGGCGCTCTCCATCACTCGCCCGGACCCAACCAATGCGCCGATGCTGCTCAGCATCGAGGTGCAGGCGGCGACGAAGGAAGGCACGGCCACCAAGTCCACCGAGCTTTCGACCAGCGTGCGCATCGGCGGCACGGGCTCGGAGGTGATACGCGTCGCGGAGCTCGGGACGAAGCTCCTGACGCGCACCTGAGAGCTCTTCTTCAGCGCGCGCCTTGCTCGGCGAAGCAATAGAGCTTCGCGTGGCCGCGCAGATAGAGATACGGGCCCACCGCGATCGGCGACGCATCGAAGGCGTCGCCGAGCTCGTTCTGCGCCAGCACCTCGAGCTGCGGGCCGTCCTTCAGCACGACGATGTTCCCCTCGCGGCTCGCGAGGTAGATCTTCCCACCGGCGGCGAGCGGCGAAGCGTAGACCGAGGAGATGCCCTCCAACCGCTCCTCCGCGTAGTGCGGCGTCCCCGTCTTCGCGTCGAGGCAGGAGAGCAGGCCCGTGTTGTTCTTGAAGAAGTAGAGGCGGCCGTTCACCAGCGTCGCCGACGGCACGTACGGCGTGCCCTTGTCGTAGCTCCACTTCAGCGCCGGCGAAGCGGTGGCGTCGCCCTTCGCTTCGGCCAGCGCGATCGCTTGCAGCGCAGCACCCCGGAAGCCGCTGATCAGGTACACGATGCCGTCGACGCACATCGGCGCGGGCACGACGTTCTGCGTCATGCCGGTCGTGTGCCAGAGCTCCTCGCCGGTCTTCAAGTCGTAGGCGATGGAGCGCGTCGCACCGGCGAGGATCGCCTGCGCCCGCCCGCCGACTTCACGAATGAGCGGCGTCGACCAATTCGACTTCTCGCTGCGCGACTTGCGCCAGAGCTCCTCCCCGCTCTCGGCCTTCAGCGCGACGACGAAGGACTCGCCTTCGTGGTCGTGCGGCACGACGAGGATCCCGTCGTGCAGGTTCGGCGAAGCACCTTCGCCGAACTCGCCGCGGATCGTCATGGGCCCGAGATCCTTCGACCAGAGCAGCTTGCCGCCGAGGTCGAGCGCATGAACGCCGAAGGAGCCGAACGACGCGTAGAGGCGCTTCCCATCCGTCACCGGCGACGCCGCGGCGTAGCTGCCGGTCTGGTGCACGCCTTCGTGCGGCTTCGCGGTGCGCACGAGCGTGTTCCAAGCGATCTTCCCATTCGCGCGCTCGACCGCGACGACGCGGAACTCGTGCTCGACGAGCGGCGCGCGCTCTCCGCGTCCGCCGCCTCGACCGCCGCGTCCGCCTCGACCGCCGCGCTCACCACGACCTTCTCCTCGCGGCTCCTCCGCCGGCGGCGCCGGAGCCTCCGCGGCGGGCTTCTCCCCTTCCTTCGGCGGCAGCGGCACCGCGGTGAGGAGGTACATCCGCTCGCCGATGACGATCGGCGTCGCGTGCCCCGAGCCCGGGATCACCGTCGACCACGCGAGGTTCTTCTCCAGCGAGAACTCGGTGGGAGGTGTCGCGCCGGGAGCCTCGCCCGTCTCGAGCGGACCGCGCCAGCGCGGCCAGTGCAGCGCGGCGTCCTGGGCGTAGAGGCTGGACGTGAGCAGGAGAGCAGAGCTGACGACGAAACCGCGCAGACGCATGGACATCACTCCGACCGTGGAAGGCCGGCAGGATAGCAAGTCCGCGTCGCGAGGGAATGAACGCGGGCCTTACGACGCCTCGGGCTCGTCGTCGTTCTTCTTCCGCAGCCCGGCGAAGGGATCGAGGATGCCCTCCGGACCCGGCAGACTCTCGAGCTCGCCCGGCCGCGCGGGGATCGCCATCGAGAGCACCACGGCGGAGCCCAGGAGGCCCAGGATCACGAGCAGCGAGACCGTCGTATCGATCTTCAGCGGCGAGTGGACGAGCAGCATCTTCGCGCCGACGAACGCGAGCACGAGGATCAGCGCCGGCTTCAGATAGCGGAACTTCTCGAGCAGGTTCGCGAGGCAGAAGTAGAGCGAGCGCAAGCCGAGGATCGCGAAGACGTTCGAGGTGAACACCAAGAACGGATCGGCGGTGATACCGAAGATCGCGGGGATCGAGTCCACCGCGAAGATGAGGTCGGTGAACTCGACCAGCACGAGGGCCAGGAAGAGCGGCGTCGCCGCGCGGCGTCCGTTCCACTGCGTGAAGAACTTCGAGCCCTCGAAGTTCGGCGTGATCGGGATCAGGCGCCGGGTCAGCTTCACCACCGGGTTCTGGTTCGGATCGACGTTCTCGCTCCGGATCATCGCCATCTTGAAGGCGCTGAGCAGCAGAAACGCGCCGAAGACGTAGACGATCCACGAGAAGCTCGCGATGAGCGCGGCGCCGACGCCGATCATCACGCCGCGCAGCACGAGCGCCCCGAGGATGCCCCAGAAGAGCACGCGGTGCTGATATATGTCGGGCACCTTGAAGAACGAGAGGATCATCGCGATGACGAAGACGTTGTCCATCGACAGCGACTGCTCGACGATATAGCCCGCGAAGAAGAGCTCGGCCGCCTCGCGTCCGCCCACGGCGCGGAAGCTACCGTCGAGCTGACGCACGTTCACGCCGAGGCCCAGGAACTGATTCTCGTAGAGGAAGTAAACGCCGATATTGAAGAGCAGCGCGAGCGAGACCCACACTCCGGTCCAGCCGAGCGCCTCCTTGAAGGAGACCGCGTGTGCTTCGCGATGGAAGACGCCGAGGTCGAGCGCGAGGCAGACGAACACGAAGGCGAGGAAGCCGCCGTAGAGCCCCAGGTTCTCCTGGAACGAGAGGGCGAGGAGAGGGAGCTCGAAGGGCGATGCAGGCATGGATTCTCGGGCGTTCGACGCGAGCTCCCGAACGACGGGGAGCGCGAGCGGAATGTAGCACGCGCGCGGCAGCCCTGGCAGCTTGGGGGACATGAACCAACGCTTCATCTCCCGCGCCGCCTGGCTCGGCGCGGTCTGCCTCGCGAGCTGCGCCTCCGCGCCGCAGCCCGCGGTTCCCAGCACCGAGTCGGTTGCACCAGAGGAGCTCCTCGCGCCCTTCGCGAAGCTGGTCGGCGGAACGTGGACCGCGGCCTTCAACGCGGAGATCCACGACGAGCAGAGCTTTTCCTGGGTGTTCGGCGGGCGCTTCCTGCGCAACCGACATCAAGTGCGCACCACGAAGGACGGGCAAGTCGTCTACGAGGGCGAGACGATCTACGCGGTCGATCCCACCACGAGCCAGCTCGTCTGGTGGTACTGGAACGCGACCGGCGGACACATCATCGGCACCGCGCGCTGGGAGGACGGAGTCTGCCTCTTCGAAGGCGACAATCACGGCGCGCCGGGTCAGACGCAACGCGTGCGCAGCACCCTGGCGTTCGAAGTCGATGGCTGGACTTCGAGCATCTGGTATCTCGCCGCGGACGGCTCGTGGCAGCTGCGCAACACGCGCGCGTATCGGCGCGCTCCCTGAGGAGACTCGCGGCGCTTGGCATCACCTCGTGCTCGCGCTCTATTGAGCAGGTCCCCGCCGCATCGACGCCACCTCGAGAACGCCATGACCGACGAGCTCTTCCTCAGCCGCCGCCGCATGCTCTTCGCGGCCGCCGCGGCGCTGCCCTCCGCCGCCCTCCTCCCTGGCTGCGCCACCTCGGAACGCAAGCTGCGCAATCCCGGCGGGCCCGAGCCGACGCCGGAGCAGACCGAGGGTCCGTTCTATCGTTTGCAGGCGCGCTTCATGAGCTGATGCAGTGCTTGGACGATCCGAGTAGAGATCCGAACCTTGGAATCGCGCCGAAGGCGGCCAACATGAGCATGGCTCCACGCGATGTCTTCGAGGCAATCGGGGCCGCAATCAGGGCGCCGGGTAGCTTCGAAGTTGTACATAAAGGCGATAGGGATGCCAAGTTGCGAGCGACTCGGGCGATTGCCCTCGATCTCCTCCAATTCCAGTCACGGAACAATCCATAGCGGGTCAGGGGGCGATCCTGCTCCACGTCAGGCCCATCCGGACCTATCGCGAAGCGTAGAGATACTCCGTCCAGCCCCGTGGGGCCGAGATCGACCTCGCCGCGTATCCGCTTGAGTGCACTTCGCTCTTCCTATCCTCGAGCACGGTCGAGACTCGGCAGATTTTGTCTGGCTTGTCACCGCGCGGGCGCGGGGTACGGTCTCGGCCAGAAGAAGTGCGGCATCTCGGCCACGCTCCTCCTACAGGCAGGAAGCCGCTCAACATCTCGACTCGGATCGCGAATCATGCGGAACGGCAGCTTGGGCCTCCTATGCCGCTGCAAGCGCACTGCATCTATCGCTCGGTTGCGCGCGCTCTGAGGGCTCAACCTTCGATCGCGATCGAGCGCATGAGCTCTCGCAAGGCGTCGAGCTCGGCCGCGCTGCGATCCTGCGTCGTGGTCAGCGTCACCCAGGCCTGGTGCTCGCCGCGGAGGTAGGCGAGGAAGAAGAAGTGCAGCGGAGGAGCACCGGGGAACTTCCCGGTGTACTCGCCACTCAACACCTCCTGCTTTCCCCGGCTGCCGCGTTCCATCGCGCGGATCGAGATCTCGAGCTGCGCGAATTGCTCTCGCGTGGCGGCCTCCAGCGCATCTAGGTCGCCGATCTTCCCCCGTGCGCTCTTCATCACGTTGAGGTTCGTCGTGAAGCGCGGCTGCGGGGATTGCTTCTCGTTCAGTACCCGCATGCCGCGGACGTCCTCGAGCTGCCAGCCCTCGGGGATCGGCACGCTGAGGCCGATCTCCGCATGACGCCAGTGTCCGCCCTCCTGCTCGCTCCGGCGCAGCCGCTCGCGCAGCACGCGCTCTTCTGCGGCAGTGCTCGCGGCGTCCGTCGAGCTCTCCGGAGGCTCTTCGCGCAGCCGGGCGAACGCCGCGGCGACCCGCACTCGGAGGCCGGTCTCGGCGAAGGCGAACCAGTCGACGACACGTCCCTTGCGCGAGATCACGACGCGCGCGCGCGACTTCAGCCGGCTTTCGAAGTCGGCCGCGTCCTCCTCCCGATCCCAGACGCTGCGCCAGAGCAGCACCGCGTTCCGCTCTTCGCCGCGGTCGTACGCGACGAGCAGGTCTCCGTCCCAGCCCGCGGCGGCGATCGCGGCTTCGAGCTGCTCGACCTTCAGCATGCGCAGCAGGTGCAAGGTGAAGAGCTCGCCCAGCGTCGTCTTGCGTGCCAGCTGGAAGCCTTCGAGCTCGGGGGGCACGAGCGCCGTCGGTAGGTCTTCTCCGCGCTTCGAAGGATGCAGCGCCTGCTCGCTGGAGGTGGGCGGACGCGTCCCGAGCGCGCGCACGCCGTCCAAGCCCTCGCTGCGATAGCTCGCGAGGGCGAGCCTGCGGCCGGCATCGTAGATGAGACCCGAGAACTCTCCGCCGAGCACGCTCGTCAGCATGCGCATGGCTTCGTCGTCGAGCTGCGCCAGCGCGTCGGCACCACCGATGGCGAGCATCGCCGCGAGGTCGGCCTCGCCTTCGATCGCGCAACGGCGTGCCAACATCGTGTCGAGAGTGCGGGGTGAGCTGCTGAATAGGCGCTCGAAGCCGCCCTCGCGCTGGTCCTGATGCGCGTGGACGAGCTCGTGCACGACGAGCTGCAGACCGCCTCCGAGGCGGTCGGAGAGCGCGCGCGTGTCCGTCGCGAGCAAGGCGAAGCGCTTTCGCAGCGGGTCGTAGTAAGCGCTGATCGCGCTCGCCATGCCTTCCAACGTCTGGCGGCGCAGCTCCGCTGGTGAATCTCCCGCCGGGAGGTTGAGGCGCGAGAGCAGCGCATGCTGCAGCTCGAAGCTCTCGGCGCTCTGAAAGAGCTCCTGCTGCGCGTCGAGATCGGCAAGCGCCTGCTCGGCGCTGCGCTCCTCGTGCGTCACGGTGGCGGGGACCGGATAGCCGATCGCGGCGAGGAGCTCCCGCGCGTGTGCGATACGAGCGGCGATCTCGTCGCGCTGGCCGGCAGCTTCCTGGGCCGGCGCGAGCAGGGTGCAAAGGCCGACGAAACTGGCGACGCCGGCGAAGAGCGGGCAGCGGATGGCGGAGCGCATGCCCTGATTGTGCGCGGACGGTGTGTCGGTTGCGAAGGGGACGCTCGCACACGCCC
Organism: Planctomycetota bacterium; assembly: GCA_016793245.1. Taxonomy (GTDB): domain Bacteria; phylum Planctomycetota; class UBA1135; order UBA1135; family JADKAF01; genus JADKAF01. The sequence continues at coordinate 99,735 of JAEUHW010000260.1, read as the reverse complement.
CCTCCACCCGGGTGAGCTCGGCGGCGCGAGGGCCTGCCGAGCTCGGACGCGCAGCAAGGCTCTAGCGCCCGCTCAGCGCCAAGTTCTTCCGCTCGAGAGAGAGGAGGAATGCGACCACCGCGCTGATCGTGCGCCGCGAGTCTCCGCCGTAGCCCGCGTTGTCGCGGTTCGGCTGGTAGTCGTAGGTGCCGTCGCTGCACTGCGCGAGGGCGAACCACCAGCGGTTCGCGTCCATCAGCTTGCGGAAGCTCTCGGGATCGGCGAACGCGGCGACGCCAGCGTAGGCCATGCCCATCGGCGGCGCGCCGTGCGTGCCGGCGAAGCTCCGCGGATGCATGCCGATCTGCTGCGCGTGCAGGAGGGAACGCTCGCGGAAGACCGGTTCGTTGTAGGGTGAGCCCGCTCCGTCCTCCGCCCGCCCTTCGCCGCCGAGCAACTCACCCTCACTCCGGAAGGCAAGCTACTCTTCCGTCTCGCTCGTCGCTGCGCCGACGGCACCCAGGCGCTCCGCTTCGAGCCCTCGGCCTTCCTCGAGCGACGCATCGCTCGCGTGCCGCGACCGGGGCGAGGATTGCTCACCTACCACGGAATCCTCGCTCCCGCCGCGAGCTCGAGCGTTGCGGTTGGCGGCGTCCTGATCGACGGAGGTGACGAGCACGCGGTCGGCTTCCGCATGCATCGCCCGCGAGATTCGCGCGGCGGGCTCTTGGATGCGTGCGGACGTTCGGGCAACATGACGGGACCAACATGACCAATCCCCGCGTTTACTTCGACATCACGATCGGCGGCAAGCCGACCGGCCGCATCGTCTTCGAGCTCTTCGCCGATGTCGTCCCCAAGACGGCGGAGAACTTTCGCGCTCTGTGCACCGGCGAGAAGGGCGTGGGCCCATCGGGCAAGCCGCTGCACTACAAGGGCTGCCGCTTCCACCGCATCATCCAGGAGTTCATGTGCCAGGGCGGCGACTTCACTCGCGGCAACGGCACTGGCGGCGAGTCGATCTACGGCGCGAAGTTCCCGGACGAGAACTTCCAGCTGAAGCACACGACGAAGGGCCTGCTGTCGATGGCCAACGCCGGCCCGAACACCAACGGTTCGCAGTTCTTCATCACCACGGTGGTGACGTCGTGGCTCGACGGCAAGCACGTCGTCTTCGGCAAGGTCGTCGAGGGCCTGACGGTGCTCGACGCGATGGAAGCGAGCGGCTCCCGCTCGGGCAGCACCTCCGCCGACGTCGTCATCGCCGATTGCGGCGAATTGAAGTGACGGCCGCGCCGGCCGCGTCAGGCCGGCGTCCCGACCGATAGGCGCTGCGCCGTCTCCTGGACGCTCGCCGCCTCGCAAGCTTGGCCGCGGTGGGGCAGGCGTGGCCCATGCGCTGGAGGTGTAGCGAAGCGTTCCTCTCGTTCCGCTACGCTCAGCACTAGGTCGAAAGGCACGGCCTCGTGTTCGACGTCGATTCGGCCGAACCGACGGTCGAGGGCGACACGCCACCGTGCGCATCCCTGCGCGCGAACGCCTCCGCCGCGAGCGACTTGCCTGCTACGTCCTTCGCCCGCCCTTCGCCGCCGAGCAGCTCTCCCTCACCCCGGAGGGCAAGCTCCACTTCCGTCTCGGGCACCGCTTCGCCGACGGCATCCAGGCGCTCCGCTTCGAGCCCTCGGCCTTCCTCGGGCGACTCATCGCTCTCCTGCCGCGACCGGGGCGAGGAACGCTCACCTACCGCGGAATCCTCGCTCCCGCCGCGAGCGCGACCAAGAGTTCCACGGGATCGCAGCGCCTCGACGAATCACAGTCGCTCACGCGTTGCCACGGGCGCCTCTAAAGAACACTTGGGAGTGCCCACTCGATCGCCGGCCACCCGCCACTCCCCCGCCGCGCTCTGAGAGCTCGACTGAGTGCGGGAGAAACTCGCCGAAGGCCCCTGAAGAGCGGCGACCTCGAAGAGCAAAGGCAGGTCGGGTGTAGCCGATCGCGCCCCCGTGGCTACTCCTATCGCATCCGCTCGCCCGAGGTTCCGATCATGAGCACGTCCTTGCGCGGTGCGCCGCGCGTCTGCCTCGCTCTCGGCGCGGCGTACCTGGCCGCGGGGCCAGCCCTCGCCCAAACCTGGATCGTCGACGCGGCGGGTGCCCCCGGCAGCCATTTCCGCACGATCCAGGCCGCGGTCGACGCCGCCGCCGACGGCGACACCATCCTCCTGCGGAGCGGCAGTTACGGAGAAGCCGTCTCGATCGACGGCAAGGCGCTCCATGTGGTCGGGCTCGGCGGCTGCTTCGTCTTCGCGTCCACGAGCCGCCCGACACCCGCTCCGCTCTTCGAGGTGAAGAACCTCCCCGCGGGGCGCGAAGTCCACCTGCGCGGCTTCGACCTCGCGCGACTCTCCGGCCAGCCGGGCGATGCGCTGCACCTCCGCGGGAACGCGGGCCGCGTCTGGTGCGAGGAGCTCTTCCTCGACACCTACGACGGCCCCGCGCTGCACATCGAGGACTGCGCCGAAGTGCTGTTGAGCGATGTCTTCGCGCAGGCGAACCTCGCCACGCTCGACGTCGCTGGTCGAGCGATCCCCGCCGCGGGAATGGTGATCGAGAGGTGCGCGCACGTGAGCGTCTTCGGCGGACAAGCGCGCGGCTCGCACGGCCCGCCGCTCTTCCGCACGCCGACGCAGCCGATCGCCGGCGGAGCCGGCGTCGCGGTGCGCGATGCGCGCGTCTCCCTGGTCGGCATCACGCTCGAGGGTGGCACGGGCGGATCCTTCGAGGTCTCCGGTTGCCTCCTCGGCGCGCGCGGAGGCTCCGCACTCTTGGTCGCTCCTCCCACGACGAGCGCACGCGAGGTCCTCGTGCACGGCGCGAGCCTGCGCGCCGGGAGCAGCGGCTTCCGCGATCGGGGCTGCGCTCCCGATCCGGGGAACGCGCCCGAGATCGACGATCCGAGCGCCGCGGTGCGGAGCCTCTCCGGAGCGCCTGCGCGGCTGGAATGGCCGACCCTGCCGTATCCCAGCGGCAACTTCGAGTTCCAGATCGTGGGCGCACCGCAGGAGCTCTTCCTCGGGCTGCTCTCGCTCGAGACGCAAGATGGCGCGCCAATGCCCGGCATCGAGGGCGAGCTCTTCCTGCCCCTCGCGGCGTCGATCGTCGGCTTCGCGGGGCGGCTCGATGCCGCGGGCTTCCATCAACGGGGCGCGGGATTCGTCTCCCCTGGTGGACCCGTGCATCTGCACGCGCAAGTCGTGCTGCTCGATGCGCGCGGCACGCTGCGATTCACCGGGCCGGGGACACTCCTGCTGCGCTGAGGAAGAGCCGCGGAGCTCAGCAGCGGAGCTAGAGTCCACGCGCATTGCGCGGCCAGAGCTCCCAACCACCCACGGCAAGCGTGACCAAGAGTTCCACACCCTCGCAGCCCCTCACGCTGCTCGCATGTCAGGCGCGCGTCTTCGATCCGCTCGGCCCTGCGCGCTCTTCGAACCTCGCCGCCGATTCGGAGCCCGCCCCAAGCTCCCGCTGCTCTCACCGCGCACCTTGCTTCCGCTCTCGCTCATTCTTCGGGTCTGCGCGAAGAGCAGCTCACGATCTCACCCTCGCGAACGCGCTGCTCGACTTCTGGCAGTGCGATGACGCTGGTATCTACGACACGATCGTCCCCGGTCTCCTCCCGGGGCGCACGCGACACATCCTTGTGAGGCTGCAGCCGACGGGCGCGGACACGCCGGACGATCCGATGCTGCGGAACCTGACCACGCAGCTCTACTTCCCCGACGAGCCCGAGAACGCGCAGGATGGGATCTTCGATCCCGCGCTGCTCGTGGATCTCGACACGGCGGGCTCCGGCCAGATCGCGCGCTTCGACTTCGTGCTCGATCTGGGCTGAGCGCGGCCGCGCCAGGCCGCGCGAGCGACGCGCTACGGAACGGCCTGCAGCTGGAACGCCGCCATCATCGCGTCGTTCCGCACGAAGAGCCGGTCCCCGACCAGCACCGGGTGATTCCACGTCTTCCCTTCGAGCGCGGCATGGCGCGCGAGCTCGACGTGGCGCTCGGGATCCGCGCGCACGAGCACGAGCTCGCCGTCCTCCGAGAGCACGAGCAGCAGCGCTTGATCTGCGAGCAGCAGGAGCTGGCCGTTGCCGTAGCGGCCTTCCTTCCAGCGGCGTTTGCCGGTAGCCAGCTCGATGCAGGCGAGGATGCTGCCATCGAAGCCGTACGCGTGATCGCCGTGCACCACGAGGTCGCTGTAGTAGGGCTTCAGGCCGCGTGAGGTCCAGCGCTCGGCGGTGCTCCAACGCTCGCCATCGCGCGTCACCGCGATGCGTCGCACGCCGGCGCCGCCCGCGGGCCCGGCGCTGGTGATCAGGAGCTCGCCATCTGCGAGCAGCGCGGGCTGCAGCACGCCGACGCCGTCCCACGCGTGCTGCCAGAGCTCGGCGCCATCGCGCGGTGCGAGGCTGATCGCGCCGTTGCCGTTCAGCAGGACCACCTGCGGCACGCCGCCGATCTCGCAGAGCTGCGGCGAAGCGTAGCCGCCCTTCTGCGGCGCGCCCTTCCAACGCGGCTCGCCCGTAGTGAGCTCATAGGCGAGGAGGCGCCCCGAAGCCGCGACGACGATCAGGTCCTCGACGACGAGAGGCGAGCCGGCGAAGCCCCAGTACGGCACCTCGACTTCGGCTTCGGCGGCGACGTTGCGCGACTAGAGGAGCGCGCCGTTCCGCGCGTCGAGCGCGTGCAAGCGGCCCGTCGCGCCGAAGGCGTAGAGGCGCCCCGCGTGCAGCGTGGGTGTCGCGCGCGGCCCGGCGCCCGCGTTCGCCTCCCAGAAGCGCGTCGTATCGCGATGCCTCCAGATCGGCTCGCCCGTGGAGGCGCGATAGCAGGCGATCAGCTCTTCGTCGCCGCGCTGCTCCTGCGTGAAGAGCCCGTCGCCGTGAACCGCGAACGACGACCACGCGGGTCCAACGGCGCGGCGCCAGAGATCCCGCGGCGGCGCGCTCGACCAGTCGGTCGCGATCTTCGTCCCACGCACGACGCCGGCGCGTTGCGCTCCGCGGAACTCGGGCCACGCCGCGCTCGCGTGCGCCTCGAGCACGAGCTCTCCCGCGCGCGAGGGAGATGCAGAAGCCTCTGCCGCGAGCAAGCGCTCCTCCGCGGTGAGCGACCAGCGCCACGCGAGATCGAGCCCACCCGAACCGCGAACGCCATCGGTGCGCACGAGCAGCCAGCCGGCGGCGGAGAGCGCGATTGCGCAAAACAATGCGCGCACGCGCCACACCGCGGAGCGCCGTCCGAACAACGCGAGCGCAAGGACGAGGGCGAACGCGGAGAGCGGGAGTGCCAGCAGATAGAAGAGCATCCCCATGCCCGCGCCCGCGATCGACGGATGCAGCGCACGCGACGTCGCCGCGAGCGCGAGCACGAGCAGCGCGAGCGTGCCCCAGCGCTCCTTCCACGGGACAGCGCGGAAGAACGCCCACCACGCGAGCACCAGCAGGCCGCAGAGGCAGGAGCCCAGGAACCAGTAGAGACCTTGGTCCGGCAGCAGCGCCGGCAGCGCGAACCAAAGCACGAGCTGGAGCGCGCCGAGGATCAGCGCCGGGAGGAGCCGCAGCGCATGCGGGCTCGAGGACAGCGGAGCGGTAGCGTGGTTCACGAGAGGCGCATCCAAGGGGGCGCTCAGGCGCCGAGCTTCTCGCCGCAGCGATTGCAGAAGCGCGCGGCGGCGCCGTTCTCGTGATGGCACGCGCCACACGCGCGCACGCTCGCGATCTCCGCCCCACACCTGTCGCAGAACTTCGCCCCGGCGCGCTGCGGTGCCTGGCACGCGGGACAAGACAGTCTCGGCAAGGCGCTCTCGGCGTCCGAGCGCAGCTCCGCATCGATCGACGGAGCTCCCACCCGCAGGACTCCCTTCGTCCGCTGCAGCACGTAATCCGCCGTATCCGCGACGACCGGCGCCGTCTCGCCTGCGACGTAGCGGCTCATAACGCCGAGATAACCGGCCTTCAGCAGCATCATGCCGAAGCCCAGCATCGGCAGACCGACGAACGCGCACCAGAACTTGTCGGGGATCCCTCCACCTCCGAACGCCGAGAAGAACGAGATCAAGCCGATGGCGGTGAATACGCCCCCGACCAGCACGAGCACCAAGCCCAAGAAGCGCAGGATGGTGCGGTGGTCGTCGTGATCGGGATGCTGCACGCGGGGCATGGCGTTCCTCGGGAGTGGCAGGAGCGGCTCCCATTACAGCGCGAGGCCCCGGAGATTTCGAAGGGCCGACGAGAACGCGCTCGCTCGTCGCGGCTCGTTCCGCCCCTCTCGCCCCGCGCTTGACCAGCACGCCGAAGCCACCGATCTTCCCGCGCGCTCTCGCCCGTGGATCGCAGCCGGTTCCGCGCCCCTACCCAAGCACACATGCCTTCGAGCACACCGCTCCCGTTCACGCTCGCCCTCGCCGCCCTCGCGGCCTCCTGCGCGCCGGTCGCCGTGGCGCCGGAGCGCGCGCGCCTCGAGCGCATCGTGAACGAGGCCATCCTGCCGCTGCTCGCCGAGCACGACCTTCCGGGCCTGGCCGTCGCGCTCACGATCGATGGCGAGCGCCATCTCTTCCACTACGGCGTCGCGTCGCGCGGCGAGCCTGCGCGCGCCGTCACGCGCGACACGCTCTTCGAGATCGGCTCCGTCACCAAGACCTTCACCGCGGCGCTGGTCTGCTACGCCGAGGCCGTGGGCGCGCTCTCCCTCGAGGATCCCGCGAGCAAGCACTGGCCCGCGCTGCAGGGCAGCAGCTTCGATGTGATCCGCCTGCTCGAGCTCGCGACCTACACCGCCGGCGGTCTACCGCTACAGCTCCCCGACGAGGTGCAGGGCGAAGAGACGCTCCTCGCGTATCTCCGTGCATGGCGCCCCGCTCATCCTCCGGGGACGCAGCGGCTCTACTCCAATCCCAGCATCGGCCTCTTCGGCCACCTCGCGGCGCGCAGCTTGGGCCGACCCTACGAGGACCTTTTGCAGAACCTGCTGCTGCCGCAGCTCGGCCTGCACCAGACCTTCGTCCGCGTTCCTCCGGCGCGGCTCGCCGACTACGCGCAAGGCCATCGCGCGGACGGCTCCCCGATCCGCGTGGCGCCCGGCGTCCTCGACGCCGAGACCTATGGCCTGAAGACCACGGCGAGCGATCTCCTGCGCTTCGTCGAAGCGCATCTCGAGCCGCGCGTCGACGATCCCGCGCTGCAGCGCGCGCTCACCGCGACGCACGCTGGCTACTTCGCGCTCGAGAACTTCGTGCAGGGCCTCGGCTGGGACCTCTTCGCTGATCCCGTGACGCTCGACACCTTGCTCGCAGGCAACTCGCCGCAGGTGCTCTTCGAGCCGAACGCGGTGACAGAGCTAACGCCGCCGCAGGCGCCGCGCGAAGACCTTCTGCTCCAGAAGACCGGCTCGACGAACGGCTTCGGCGCGTACGTCGCCTTCGTCCCGGCGCGCCGCTTCGGCATCGTGCTGCTCGCGAACAAGAGCTATCCGATCCCCGCGCGCGTGCGCGCGGCCTATCAGATCCTCCTGGCTCTCGACGCGCCGTCCGCCCGCGCGGCAAACGAACGGCGCGGGGATTGACGAGTCTTTCCGCGACGCACGAGGCCATCTCCATTCGCCAGCCTAGCGCGAGACCCTCGGCAGTCCCCGCACTCGGAAGCAACGGTCCTCCAGCGCAACGCATTCGACACCGTACCCGTCGCTGCCACGGCATCGAACATGATCGTCTGACGGAACCCGCGACAGCTCACGTACCCACCCTGGATCGGCGGGAACGCGAGCTGCAGGAAGTCGACGTGCAACTCCTCGAACGATCCGAGATCGCAGCGCGCGCCGCGCGCCGCGAGCTCAATACGCGAGCGTCCAGCGCAGCCGATTGGTCATCGAGACGCCGGGGAGCACCGGGCAGGCGCTGCTCGCCGTGGAGAGCGTCACGAACTGCGTCTCGATCACCGCGCCGGCGAACTCGGGGGAGCACGGGATCGGCAGCACCTTGTAGTAGCTGCTCCCGGCACGCGAGGCGCTCTCGAAGACCAGCGGGTTCGTCAGCACGCAGGTCCCGCAGGGCAACCCGAAGCTCGGGAAGCCCAGATTGAAGTACACCGCGGCGTTGGGTCCGAGACCGGCGACGGAGACGGTGAAGGTCGCGTTCCCCACGGCGAAGGCGCCGTTGGTCGATGGCGTCCCGCCCGCGCCGCAGCCGCCGCCGAGATCGACCGGCGGGAAGCCCGCGCTCTGGTTCTCGACGCGCAGCGCGCTGATCGCGCTGGTGAACGGCGGAACGTTGAGCGCCTCGCTGAAGCTCACCAACCCGTGATCGCGCGCGAGATCGAAGTCCGTCGCGGAGGCGACGCGAGGACCGGACTCGCGCACCGCGCCGGCCGCGGGACCATCGAGATCGATCCGCGCGTTGCAGACCGTGCAATCGTCATCGACGAGCCAGGCGTAGGCGTTGTCCTCGAGGGCGCTGGCGCCCTCGCAGTAGACGACGCAGTAGCGCGAGCCGAGACGAGCGACATCGGGGCTGTGCTCGTCGGAGCCGTCCCCATCGAGGATGGTGGCCGGCGTCTGCAGCGTGAGTCCGCTCGGGGACGTGCTCACGGTGGCGCAGAGGATGTCGCGCGCGGAGTTGGCGACCGAGGAGGAGTAGCGCTCCCAGACCACCATGCCGCCATCCACCGCGGGTCGCTGATCGTCGAGCACCGCGGAACCGAGGAGCAAGCGCGGCCCGATCAGAAGGAGATTCCGGTCCATGAGCTGCAACGCGAGGTCGCGGCTCAGGTTCCCGCTGTAGTCCCAGCCCACGATCAGAAGGAAGGTGCTGCTGCAGGCCTTGCTGATCGTCGGGTGATCGAAGTCGGCGCCGCTCGCGAGATTCACGGTCGCTTGCAGCGTGGGATTTCCGGCCGCCGGCACCGAGACCTGGCACGCGTCGATCCCCGTGCTCGTCTCCCAGACCACCACGGCGTCGTCGTCGCTCGTGGTCGAGTCACCCGCCACGACGGCGTCGAATTCGTCTGCGTTGCTCTGTGCGATCGGCAGGATCGCCGAGCGCGCTCCGCTCGAAGCCAGCACCGCAGCGCAGAGAATGTCTCGGGGACCGAGTACCCAGTCGCTCTCCGTCCAGACGACGAGGAAGCGTCCCGTCGCGCGGATGCCCGCGACGCGAGGGCGACGCGCGGAGTTGACCCCCGTCTCGAACGCGATCGCGCTGCCGATCAAGGCGCCGGTCGCGGCGCTGACGCGGACCCCGTAGAGGTCCGTGTCGTTCGTCGAGAAGCGCACGACGTAGGGAACGAGGAACGAGTCGCTCGCGAGATCGTAGGCGCAGTCCGACTCGATCGCGTCGCTCGCGCCGGAGACGGCGAAGAAGGTGCCGATCGGAGGGTCGAGGGTCAGCGGATACGCCGCGCGATCGACGAGCTCGCCGGGCAGCGCGAGCTCGAGCCAGCCATCGCGCAGCTTCAGGCTACCCGGCGTGCGCCGCCCTTCCGCATCGACGCCGACGACGTGCCCGATCTCGATCCCTGCCTGGCGTTCGAAGAGGAAACGCAGCGCTCCATCCGCGGACCACGACGGCTCGAGCTCGGAGCGCACGCGGCAGCGCACGACGAGGTCGCCGCTTCCCGCGGGCCGCTCGGGGAAGACGAACGACTGCTCGAGCCCCTCGGGCCGCACGTCGTAGCGCTCGAGCACACCACCGCGCTCGTAGAGAACCGCGCGATCGAGCACTCGAGGCGCACAGTGCGGAGCTGCGACATGCAGCAGCCGCTCGCCGCGACGGATATCGACGAGCGCGAGCGCGAGCGGGAGGTTGCGAGGGGCCTTCATTCCGAGCGCCGGCGTGAATTCGAGCCCGTCCGCGTCGAACCGGCACTTGTAGCTGCTGCCGAACGCCAACCACGCGCCGTTGCTCGGCTCGAGCCCGCAGGTGGCGGAGACTCGCTCGCGCGACGCCGCGGGCCGTGCGGGCGTCTCCTGCGCCAGCGCCGGCAGAGAGAGCATCAGAGCGCCGAGCCACGCGGGCAGAGCACGCGAGAGGAAGGGCGCAAGCTGCGAAGAGGAGCTCATTGGATCGTCACCCGCAAGGCGTTGGAGAGGTCGAAGCCACCGAAGCAGCTGCTGCCCGGCGCGATCCACTGGAAGGTGAATTGCCGCCCGGTCATGTAGAAGTCGATGAACGCGAACCAGCGCGCATCGCCGTTCGCGTCCGTCACCGCCGGGGCCACGATGCCGGTGAAGGGGTCCGCGATGAGTCGGCACGACCCACAGGAGTAGCGCAGCTCGTCGAAGCCGAGGACGCAGAAGACCGGCGCCGAAGGCGTGGCACCGAGCACCGTCATCTGATGGCTGCCGCGGCTCGGCGAGATCGAGCAACCGCTGACCGCTCGTCCGCCGCTCCCGCAACCGCCGCCCAGGTTCGTGACCAACCCGCTCTCGGCGCGGTAGCGCTGGAAGTAGATCAGCCGCCGGAACAGCGACTCTCCCGACCAGGCGATGGCCGCTTCGGCGCTGGTCAGCGCGCCGCTCGCGGAGCGCGTGCCGATCCGCGGGGAGTCGCTGAGGCTGCTCGCTCCGAGGAGCGGGAAGTCCCCTTCACACTCCGTGCAATTGAAGGGATGCACCGAGCGAACGCGCGCGGTCACGATCGGTGTCACGGTGGCCGTGGAATGCCGATACGCCACGAGGGCCGAGGTGCCGAGCCAGGCCACGGCGGCCGAGTCCTCGCCATCCCCCGTCGCGGCGACGGCGGTCTCGAGCCCGAGCACCGCGGAGCTGCCACGGCGCATCACGCTGCGCGCGTGGACGTCCTGGAGGAGCGAGCCCGTTCGCCCAGGCCCGTCGTAGGCGACGACGAAGTTCACTCCGTCGCCATCCACCGCGGGGCGCCGTGCTTCCTGAGGCGCGACGAGCGCGGTGATCGGGAACTCCGCCGAGTCGAAGCCTCCGCTGCGATTGGCGAAGCGACCCCAGATGTTTCCGTGGGTGGAGTCGCGGCACCAGGTGATCAGCCAGCCTCCGCCGCCTCCACCGCTACGGCTGATCGCAGGATCGAATTGCTGGTCCGTCGCATGCGTGGACACGAGGATCGACGGTCCGATCGCCAGCGAGGCGTCCGGCTGATAGAGCACCATCCGCATGGAGACGACTCCGGAGATCGAGGTGACCATGCATGCAGAGAATCCCGCCGAGGAGGAAGCCTCGCCTCCGATCGTCGGCGGCCCATGAACCGGCGTCTCGTAGGTCGTGATCGCGCTCGGCAGCCCGCCCGAGGTCGGCACCGCGCGCACCTTGAGTCCGAAAGCGGAGCGCCAGGTGACGACGAAGCCGTCGCGGCCGGCGATGTTCGCGACGCGCGGCCCGCTCACCGTCTCCAGGGCCCCTCCGTCGAGGATGAGGATGCTCGTCAGCGGGGCTCCATCCGCATCGACACGCAAACCCAGGATGCTGCGGTTGTTCGACGCGTAGCGTCGAGCCCAGGTGACGAGCCAGGACGAGGTCGAGGCATCCCACGCGAGATCCGGCTGCTCGTCATCGTTCGCCGAGGTCGGATCGAAGGACCGGGAGCTCCCGATCAGCGGATCGAGGACCAGCGGCAAGCGCGCCCGATCGACGAACTCGGCCGGCAGCGCGTACTCGATCACGCCGTCGCCATAGCGCATCGAGCCCACGACACGAGATCCCTCGGCATCGATGCCGATCACGGCGCCGAGGACGACGCCGCCGATGCCGGGGAGCTCGAAGCGCAAGCCGTCCGCATCGACGTTCCCCGCGAGGAGCTCGGTGGTGACGCGTCCGCGAACGACGAGATCCCCGGACCCCGCCGGCAGGCGCTCGAACACGAAGCTCTGCTTCATGCCGTCGACGCCCAGCGCATAGGTCTCGATCAGCTCGTCGCGCTCATAGCGGAGCTCGAGCTCCCGCGCGCTCGGAGAACCCGCGCTCACCTCGCGCAGCGCCTCCCCGCGCCCGAAGCTCTCGAGCTCGAAGCGCCAAGGCAGCAGCCGCGGAGCGCGCTCCCCCAACGCGGGCACGCACTCGATGCCGCGCGCGTCGAAGTGGACCTGCAGCCCGGGGGCGATGCCACCGTAGCGCCCGTCCGCGAGCGCGTGCAGACCGCAGGCGCGTGAGGGAATGTCCCGGGGAGGGTCGTCGGGCGCCTGTGCGAGAGCGACGCCGAGCAAGACGTGGGCGGTGAGCGCGAGCAGCGGGATGCGCATGGGATGGGGACTCCTTTGCGCGCCTTAGCCGCGGCGAGCCGCATTCCGCACGGCCCGCGTGAGAATCCTTGGTGCGCTAGGAGCCTGCAAACAGCTATAGGTGGAGGCTGGGGATGCGCACCCGCCCCGCCATGCCCTGCCCCTTGCGCTCGAGCGCCATGAGCACGCCCATCTCGGATCCGAGCCGCTTGGCTCGCGCCATTCGCCTGAGCCTCGAGTTCCGGTCCTCGCAGCGCACCGACATCGAGGCCTTCTTGGTCGAGCACTCCGAGCTGCGCGACTTGATGGAACCGATGATCTCCGCCGACGCGAATCCGGAGATCGAGCGCACCGAGGCGGCGGCGCCTCGGCGCGGCGAGCACTTCCGCGTCGGCATCGAGATCGGCGGCTATCGCCTGGAGCGCCGCCTCGGCGAGGGCGGCATGGGCTCCGTGTTCCTGGCCGTGCAGAAGAGCCTCGATCGCCCTGTAGCCCTGAAGATCCTCACCGCGCCGTCGCTGCTCCTCAGCGAGCGCGCGCTCTGGCGCTTCCAGCGCGAAGCGCGTCTGCTCGCGAACCTCGACCATCCGAACATCGTCAAGGTGATCGAGACGGGCGACCACGAAGGTCGGCCGTTCTTCGCGATGGAGCTGGTGGACGGCGCCTCCCTCGCCGCCGTGCTCGCGGCCGTGCGACGCGCGGGCCTCGACGGCGCGAGCGCCGAGGTCTATCGCGCCGCGCTGCGCGGCAGCCTTCCCGAAGGCTCGCGGAGCGCGGTGCCTGCGGAAGCCGCGACCAGCTATGTCGCGATCATCGTCGAGATCGTCGCGCAGATCGCCGACGCCCTCGCCTGCGCGCATGCCGCCGGCGTGGTGCACCGCGACGTGAAGCCGAGCAACATCCTGCTCCGCAGCGACGGCCGCGCGCTCCTCGCCGACTTCGGCGTGGCGCATCGCGAAGGCGCCGCGGCGCTGACCGTGACGGGGGATCGCGCCGGCACGCCGACGCACATGTCACCCGAGCAGGCTCGCGGCGATGAGCTCGATCACCGCAGCGACCTCTTCTCCCTGGGCGTGGTGCTCTATGAAGGATTGACGCTCGAGCTGCCGTTCCCGGGCGAGACGGCCGAACAGGTGCTGGCCAGCCTCCTTTCCCGCGAGCCGGTCGCGCCGAACCAAGTGAACCCGGCGGTGTCGCGCGATCTCGCCGCGGTGGTCCTGAAGGCGCTCGAGAAAGCGCCGGCGCGGCGCTACCCGTCGGCGAGCGCGTTCGCTCGCGACCTCCGAGCCGCGCTCACCGGACAGGCCGTGAGCGCCCGCTGGCCCGGGCCCTTCGAGCGCGGGCTGCGGCGCATCCGGCGCGAGCCGTGGAAGGCGGCCGCCCTCGCGCTCGTCTGCGTCGCGCTGCTCGTCGCCTTCGCCCTCGATCGCGCGCACGCCTCCCGCTTGCGCGAGGAATCCGCGCGTACCGCCGCGGCGCTCGCCGATGTGCAGCGCCTCGCGATCGGCGTGCGCCTCGATCGCGCCGAAGCCGCCGCGCTGGCGTTCCGACGCAGCGACAGCGACGACGACCGAGCGCTGTCGCGCTGGTTGCGGGAGGAAGGCGAGCCGCTAGAACGTGAGCTCCCGCGCTTGGTCGAGATGCTAGCGCAGCTCCGGCGCGACGCGCTGCCCTACGGCGAAGCGGAGGCGACGCGGGATCGCGAAGAGCATCCCGAGCACTTCAACCTCCAACGGCTGGAGCAGGAGCTCCAGTTCCGCTTGGCCCGCCTCGAGCGCGGATCCCCCCTGCCCGAGGCCGACGCCGCGCGTCGCGATCTCTTGCTGGAGGCGGAGGGCGCGCTGCGCGAGAAGGTGCAACAACGACGGACGTGGATGTTCGCGACCGAGGAGCAGCAGTTCCTGCACGACCAGGTGGCTACGCTCATCGCGCGCCTCGAGCTCTTCATCGCCTCGCCGCGCTCTCCGCTGCAGTACGTGCGCCATCAGATCGAGCAGAACCAGATCCTCCGCCAGCGCATCTTCGAGGACGCCGCGGCTCTCTGGCGCAGCGCCGCGGAGTCCATCGCCGCGGATCCGCGCTTCGCGGGCTTCGTCCTGAAGCCGCAGCGCGGCCTGGTCCCGCTCGGGCCCGATCCGCGCTCCGGGCTCTGGGAGTTCGTGCATCTCCGCTCGGGCGAGCCCGATCGCGAAAGCCCCTCGCGCCGAGCCGACGGATTCCTCGAGCCGAGCGACGAGATGGGCATCGTGTTCGTGCTCTTGCCCGGCGGCCCGTTCTCGATGGGTGCGCAGGCCGACGATCCCGCCGCGCCCAACTACGATGCGGACTCGCGCGAGCACGAGCGGCCAGTGCGCACGGTGGAGCTCGAGCCCTTCTTCCTTTCGAAGTACGAGATGACCCAAGGGCAATGGAAGCGCCTGAGCGGAGGGCACACGCCGAGCTTTCAGTCCGCGGCGAAGACCGCGGTGAATAAGCGACCGGCCACCTGGCGGCATCCCGTGGAGTCCCTCTCGCAGCGCTTCGCGTCGACCGCTCTGGAAGAGCACGCGCTGCGGCTCCCGACCGAGGCGCAGTGGGAGTACGCCTGCCGCGCGGGCACGACGACGCCGTGGCCGTTCGAGCGGAAGGATGCCGCGCGCTACGCCAACGTCTCCGATCGCAGCGCGAAAGCCGTGGGAGCGAACTGGCGCACCGAAGCCGACCTCGACGACGGCCACGCCGGATCTGCCCCCGTCGGCAGCTATCTGCCGAACGCCTTCGGCTTGCACGACCTCTGCGGCAACGTCGCCGAGCTCGTGGACGATGCGACGGCGCGCTACGATCGCCCCGCGCTGCCGGGCGATGGGCGGCACCTCGCCAACTTCGGCGAGCAGCGCTGCACCTATCGCGGCGGTTCCTTCGCCCACCTGCTGAAGCTCGCGCGGAGCTGCGATCGAGACTTGACGGAGTCGCGCGAATTCGTGAGCCAGACCCTCGGGCTGCGCGCCGCGCGAAGAGTGCAGCGCTGAGCTGCGCGCTCAGAGTTCGCCGCGACGCAGCGCTTCGACCTGATCGGCGAGGCGCGCCAGCGCGCGGTTGAAGCGCATGCGCACGGTGTTCTCCGGCACGGCGAGGCGCTCTCCGATCGCCACGAAGGAGAGGCCTTCCCATTCGCGCAGCACGATCACGTCGCGATCGGCGGGATCCACCAGATCGAGCGCCAGGCGCAGCCAAGCCTCCTCCTCGCTGCGGGCCGCTCGATCGCTGGGGCTCGACTTCGTGCGCAGGCGGAGATCGAGCACGAGGACCGAGTCGCTCGGCAACGGAGCGCTCTGCGCGCGCTGGCGCTTCAGCCGCCCGTAGTGCTCGCTCTGCCCGCGAAGCGTGTTCTCGACGATCCGCGAGACCATGCGGCGGAACATGTCGGCGCTCTCGGCGAGGAAGCGCGGCGTGTAACGCAGGATGTCGAGCACCGCCTCCTGCAGGAAGTCCTCGGTGTCGCCGTGCTCGCGGAGGGCCTCCCCGAGACGCTGCCGCACGCGTGCACGGATCCACTCGAGGTCGCGGCTCACGAGCTCGTGGAGCGCCGCGGCGTCGCCGGCATGCCAGCGCCGCAGCAGATCCGGCGTGTCGTCGGCGTCGGAGCTTTCGGAGTTCGATGTCATGGAGGCGGGGGGACCTGCCACGGCCGATCCTGAAGCGTGGAGCGCGAGCTCGTCAAGCGCGGCTCCGGCGCTGCGAGACGCTCCCTCAGCCGCCGTAGCAGGCGGGGAACATCGCGCGCTCCACCGCCTCGATCGCGATGTGCAGGATCTTGATGTGCACTTCCTGGATGCGATCCGAGGTCGTCGCGCGCGGCACGACGATCGGGATATCGACGAGCGAGCGCAGCTCGCCGCCGCCCTTGCCGAGGAGCCCAACGGTGGTGATGCCCTTCCGCTGCGCCATCTCGACGGCCTTCCGCACGTTCGGCGAGTTGCCGCTGGTCGAGATCGCGACGAGGAGATCGCCGCTCTTGCCGTAGGCATCGACGGAGCGCGCGAAGACCTCGTCGTAGCCGAAGTCGTTCGCGATGCAGGTGAGCTGCGAGGGATCGGAGAACGCCATCGCGGGGAGCGCTGAACGGTCCCTCCGAAAGCGCCCGGTCCATTCCTCGGCGAAGTGCATCGCGTCGCACATGCTGCCGCCGTTGCCGCAGGACATGAGCAGGCCGCCGCGCGCGAGCGTCGCGTGCGCCGCCGCGGCGAAGCGGCCGACGGCGTCCAGGTTCTGCGCGTCGGCGAGGAAGGCGGCGAGGGTCTGCGCCGCTTCGTCGAAGGAGGCGCGCACATGAGCAGCGGAGATCGCGGGCGAGATCATGGGCGCAGAGCTTAGCGGAACTCGGTGCGCGGGCGAAGCGCGTGTGCTCAGCGGTGATGCTCGCCCGGCGGCGGGAGGTCGTAGGGTGTCCGCGAAGAGGCTTGTGCATTCACGTAGCCCAACGCTTGGAGCTGCGCAGCGGACGCGCCGGGTATCGTCGCGATCTCGCTCGGCTTCGCGGCGCGCTGCGCCTGCACGTAGACCTTGCGCCATTCCCCGAGTGCCAGCTGCGCGCGCGCGTCCTTCCAGTCGGTCGAGAAGTCGGACGAGCGCTCTTGCGAGCCGCCGGCGAAGTCGGTCCAGACGAGCACCAAGTCCTTGTCGCGCTCACCAGCGCTCGCCTTCACCTGGGCCGCGATCTCCGGCGGCGCCGTCGGCAGCGCCTCATGCCAGCGGCGCCAGCGCTCGAGCTTCAGCGCGCCTTTGCGGTAGGTCTCGCGGAGGTTGATGCGCACGACGGGCGGCCCGCCGATGCGCTGGAGCGGGAGATACTGCACGAGGCGCCCGAGCACGAAGCGGTCCGCGCCATCTTCCTTGCCTTGGGCCAGCGCGAGGAAGGAGCGCGAGATCAGCGACTCCGGCAGCGGGAGGTCCAAGAGCTCGAGGACCGTCGGCAGGACGTCGGTGAGCGAGACGAGGCCCTTCACGGCTTGGCCCTGCGGCAGGCTGCTCGGCAGGCGCAGCACCATCGGGATGCGCACCTGCTCCTCGTAGAGCGTGTGCCGATGTCCCAAGCCGCCGTGCTCGAAGAACTCGTCGCCGTGATCGGCCACCACCACGACCAAGGTATTCTCGAGCAAGCGCTTCGAGCGGAGATGTTCGAGCAAGCGCCCGACCTGGCTGTCGGTCCAGTGCAGATCCGCGGCGTAGAGCGCCTTCAAGTGATCGAGATCGCGCGCAGAGCAGACTTGCTCGCGGATCCCCCAATCCGGCTCGTCGGGCTTCCGTCGCCCCACCTTCTCGGTCGTCCAGAAGCCGCTGGAGTCCATCTGGCCGTCGTAGTCGGGATCGAAGCGCTTCGCGAGCTCCTCCGGCGGCACGTAGTCGAAGTGCGGATCGAAGTAGTGCGCCATCACGAACCACGGCCGCCCGGCCGTGAGTCCGCGCTCGACCGATGCGATCGCGGCATCGGTGACGCTCTGCGAGGAGCGATCGCGATGCGAGAGGTTATCGAGGTTGCGGTCGATCCGGCCGATCGTCGCCTGGAGCTCTTTCTGCCGCTCTGCGTCGCCGGTTTGACGCGCCGCGTCGAGCTCGCTCTGCAAGCGCGCGCGCTCGGCGTTCGCCTCCGCGAGATCGGGGCCGTAGGCCGCGCTGTAGGTATCGAAGCCGCGATCGAAGCCGTAGCGCGCGTGGAGGTAGGGCCCGCTGTAGTGGCCCGCGGTGTAGTAGCCCACGCGGCGCAGGATCGCCGCGAGCGTCGGCGTCGCTTCGCCGAGCTTGAACGGATCGAGGTCGACGCCGTGCACGAGCTCCGGCTGCCCCGTCATCAAGCTCATGTGCGACGGCAGCGTCCACGAGGTCGTGGAGTAGGCCTCTTCCATCTTCACGCCTTCGGCGGCGAGGCGATCGATGTTCGGCGTCGTCTTCTCGTTCGGCGCGAACTGCGGCACGTGGCCGTAGCAGCTCAGCATGTCGCGCCGCGTGCTGTCCAAGCTGATGAGCAGCACGTTGGTGCGCGGCGTCGCGATGCCGTCGTAGGCGGCGAGCACGAGCTCCAAGCCGTCCTGCGCCGGGCTCGCAGAAGACCCGCCAGAGTTCGACGGAGCATCGGAGCCTCCGCACGCGGCGAGCAAGAGGAGCGCGCCGCCGCAGGCGGGCGCGAGCGAAGCGATCATGCGCATGTTCGAGAGCTCAGGCCGTCGTGGCGACGGCGGCGGAAGCGGAGGAAGGAGCTGCTTCGCCGCGCGCGAGCCGCGCGCGCAGCCAGAGGAGCAGGTTCGCCCAGAGCGGGATCCAGGCGAAGGCCGTGATCGAGCGCACCGTGCCGTCGGAGTCGATGATGTGGAACACGCTGAGGACGATGTCCACGAGCCCGAGGTAGAGCAGGGCGGTCGCGAGGAAGAGCGCGCCGTGGAGGTAGGCACCGCTCGTGCCGCGCAGCTCGCGGTCCCAAAGGCCGTACCAGACGATCGGGATCGCGAACACCGTGAGGTAGTGCCCCCAGACGAGCGGCGACGTGGCGAAGGTGACGCAGAGCCCCATCGACATCGCCGCGTAGGGCTCGGCCAAGATCGCGCGCGCGGCGTTCTGCAGCTTCGCCTTCCAGCCTTCGCCCGCGGCCTTCCGCACGACGAACAGGAGGGAACCCACGAGGCCGATCCCGAGCACCATCGACCAGCCGACGAGCGGCAGCGCCGGGAACCAGAGCTTCAAGTGCAGCGGCGTCGAGAGGTTGCTCTTCTCGACCCCGTACGCGAGCTTCTCGGTGTCCTGCCCGATGTAGGCGAGCCAGTCGAACCACACCATCGGCGCGCCGAAGACGAAGCACGGGATCAGCGCGAGCAGCACCGCGGCGATGCCGGCGGGGATCAGCGCACGCAGGAAGCCCGCGCGCCCGAGCACCAGTGCGACGTGGCCCGCCAAGGCGAGCCCCGCGAACGCGAACGTAGGCTTCAGCAGGAGATAGAACGCCACGAGCGAGAGCACGAGCGCTCCCCAGCGCCCGCGCGCCTTCTCGTCGCGCGCTCGGCGCAGCGGTCCCACGGCCGCGGCGAGAGCGACGGCCGCGACGAGGAGATGCAAGCCGTTCACGTTGCCGACGCGCACGTCGGTGTTCAGCGGGCGCATGGCTAGCGCGAGCGCCGCGGCGCAGAGCAGCATCTCCTCCCACGGACGACCCATCGCGAGCAGCAGCAGGAACGAACCGAGCACGAAGGCCGCGAAGGTGAGCCAGGCCCAGGCCTCGTAGGCAGTTTCGTAGTGCTTCGGCAAGACCGTGCAGAGCGCGTAGAGCAGCGGCGTCCCGGTGAGATCGAGCGCGCGCCGGCGCATGTTGATCGTGAGGAAGCGCGAGTTCTCGCGGAGATCGGAGAGGTTCGCCTCGCCGTGCGTCGCGACGAGGCGCTCCAGCACGCGCGGCACCTGCTCCACGTTCCTCTCGAGGTCCTGGATCTGCGAGCGGGTGAGGTAGCGCAGCCAGATGCGATCGGCCGCGGCGTTCATCGCCGCGGCGTGCTCCTTCGCCTGCGCGTAGGGACTGCCCAAAGGCTGCTCGCTCTTCTCGCGCGCGGCTCCGACCACCCAGAAGTGATAGAAGTCGATCCCGATGTGGAGCTGCTTCGTGATCAGGGTGGCGAGGAGCGCGATCAGCGAGACGTAGAGCAGGCGAGAGATCATCGGGGCGTCGTTCTTCTCCGGCTCGATGGTGCGGCGCGAGCCGGCGCGGCGGGGCGAGCGAGGGCAGAGTAGGGCCTTTTCGGCGGGAGCGGTCAACCTCGGGTCTTCGGCTCTCCCCCGGCCCCACTGAACCGCGATCCCGACCCGCGATAGAGGTAGACCCACGCCGCGACCGCGCGGCCGTCGGCGGTGCGCACCTCTCGTCGCGCGCGCTCGAAGAGCCCTTCCGCGCAGCCCTCGTAGTCATCGAGCCGCGCCAGCGTCTCGTCGCTCGGCTCCGCGAGCTCCCAGAGTTCCCCAGCCGTGGAGGCCCCGGCCTCCTCGAGGAGGCCGGGATACGCGCCGAGATCGACCGTGCGTCCGGCGCAGCGCGCCGCTCCGACGCAGCGCGCGCGGGCGGCGAGGTACGCCGCCATCGGATGCGCGCTGCCCGAGCGCAACGTGCCGTAGACGAAGAGCCGCTCCGGACTCAAATGAAGCGGATCGCGAGCACGTTGGCGAGCGCGAGCGAGAAGCTCTGCGTCAGCTCGAGGCCCTGCAGGAAGAGCACGCCGCCGATCAGCGTGGGATCGCGCGGCACGGGCAGGTTCGAGAAGAGGAAGCCGCCGCCATCGCCGGGCCCGAGGTCGACGACGTAGAACGGGTTCGCGGCGACGAGATCCAAGGCAAAGAGCGGCCCGATGCCCGGCAGCACGACCGGCGGGAGCTGCGGCGCCGTGGAGACGAAGAGCAGGCGCGAGGAGAACGGCTGGCCGTTCAGCTCGAGATCGATCGAGGTCCCGAGCGTGATCTCGCCCGTCGTCGTCGGCACCTGGAACTTCAGCTTCGGCAAGCTCGTGTTCGGCTGCAGCGCCGCGCTGGCCCAGGTGTCGCCGCTCGCCGGGTACGGCACCGGGTTCGTCAGCACGTACGGCTGCGCGGGCTCGAAGCCCGGCGCCGAATGCCACATCTCGTAGGTTCCCGCCGGGATGCCGTTGAAGATCCAGGTGCCCGTCGAGGTGCTGCCGTAACGGAAATGGAAGGCGCCCGTCGTGGTCTCGCGGATCATCGCGAGGGCGTTCGGGATGCGCACCGTGAGCGCCGCACCGCTGGCGTCGGCGTGGACGCCGAGCAGGCGCTGTGCGTGGAGATCGGAAACGCCCGCGGCGAGCGCGAGCAGGGCGACGGCGAAGAGCTTCGACACGGGAGACGGTCCTCCGAGAAGGGGCGCTTGAGGCGCGCGCGACGCGGCGCGCGAGGCCGGCGATCCTAACCACCTCGGGGCGAAGCTGCCCAGCGGAGGAGGGGCCCACGATCGGCCGCCCGGCCACGCGCGAGGGCGGCGCTCGGCGCTCGCGCGCCGGCTATGCCGGGAAGCCGCGTGCGCGCTCGACCCGCGCCACGCGGAGCTCGAAGTGCTCGTACCAGCGCTCGCGGCCTCCCCGCTGTGCGATCAGATGCTCCGCATCGCGCTTCCACGCCGCGATCGCCTCTTCGCTCGCCCAGTAGGACACCGTGATGCCGAAGCCCTCCGCATCGCGCGCGCTCTCGACGCCGAGGAAGCCCGGCTGCCTCGCGGCGAGCTCGACCATGCGCGCGGCCATCGCGCCGTAGCCGTCGTCGCCGCTCGTGCGCTGCGCGCTGAAGATCACGGCGTAGTAGGGCGGGCTCGGCAACGCGGCGAAGCGCGCCGCGCTGCTCGAGGGGTCTCTTCCGGGGTCGTGCATGCGCTCCTCGACGGCCTTTGGCGCTTTCATCATGCCAACGTGAATCTATGCGACGCAACTTCTGGCCGAAGCTCCGATTTTCTCCCCCCATCCCGCTCCTCTATAGGTGAGCCCTCGCGAGGAGCGCGTGCGGCGGGCAGCTCATGCGTTCTCTCCTGCGGGACCTCCACGCAGACGCTAGAGTCTCGCGCGTGACGGAAGCCTTCCCAGTCCGCTCGACGCCAACCCCGCCATGAAGTCCCTCGCCGCCGCTGCCCTCCTCGCCCTCTCCGCCCTCGGCGCCAGCTCCCTCCAGGATGCCCCCAGCGGCCCCACCGGCACGCCCGAGCACAAGTGGCTCCGCCAGCTCGTCGGCGAGTGGGAGGTCGCGAGCGAATGCTGGACGGGGCCGAGCACTCCGCCGATGAGGTTCGAGAGCGTGGAGAAGGCGCGCGCGATCGGCGAGCTGTGGGTCCTCGCCGAATCGAACGGCAAGGTCGCCGGCATACCGTTCACTTCGCTGATCACGCTCGGCTACGACCCGGCGAAGAAGCGCTACGTGGGCTCGTGGGTCGACACGATGCAGACGCATCACTGGGTGTTCAGCGGCGCGCTCGACGAAGCGCAGAAGGTGCTGACCTTGGAGACCGAAGGGCCCTACTTCGAAGACACGACGAAGACCGTCCCGTTCCGGAACTCGTTCGAGCTCGTTTCACCCGATCACAAGGTCTTCCGCTCCTCGGTGAAGCAGCCCGACGGCACCTGGCTGAATTTCCTCACCGCCCACTACCGCCTCAAGCGCTGACCCCCACTGTACAGAAAAGGTGCCTGGCACCTTTTCTGTACAGTGAGGGGATCAGCGGGCACTCGCGCGTCGAGCCAGATCTTCGGGACTTAGGCGCACGGCGACGATGTACGGCGCTTCGCCCGCGGTCCAGTGGCCGTAAGTCACGGCGACGATGGTGCCGTCGGGCAGGATCTCGAGGCCGGGATAAGCGCAGTCCCACGCGTTCGTGTTGTCGAGGAAGCGAATGCGGAGCGCGCCTTCGCGACCGTGGAGCAGATCGTCGAAGCTCCCGATCCACGCGACCCAATCGCCCTTCCACGGCGAGTCGAAGCCCATGTCGCGGAAGGTGGCGAGCAAGCGCCCATCGCGGAGATAGCGCAGCGTGTGGCGATCGCCCATCAAGCTCGCGGGCAGCTCGCGCGGTGCGCTCCACGTGCGGCCTTCATCGGTGCTCGTCACCAACGCGGAGAAGCGCGTGCGCGAGTTCTCGCGCAGCAAGAGTGCGAGCGTCTTGCCGTCGGGCGAGCGCACCGAGCCCGGCTCGCAGTAGTGCGCGCGCGGCGCTTGCACGATGGCGCGCGGCTGCGACCAGGTACGACCTTCGTCGCGCGAGCTCACCTGGTAGACGACGAAGCGCGCAGGGCCGCGTTGCTTCCGCAGGTAGCGCCCGTCGTCGTGGAACCACGCGAGCAGCTCGCCGTGCGTCGTGCGCTCCAAGCTCCCCATCGCGACGATGCCGCCGTAGTCGCCGATCGGCGCGAGCTCGCTCCAGCTCCGACCGCCGTCCGCGCTGTGCGTGGCGAGGATCGGATAGAGCCCGGAGAAGAGGATCAAGCGCTCGCGCCCGGGTTCTCCCCCGAGCTTGAAGAGCGTCGGCACCTCTTGGCTCTTCTCGAAGCTCGGCGGCAAGGCCAGCCGCTCCGACCACGTGCGACCGCCGTCCTCGGAGCGCTTCATCACGATCGCGCCGCGGCCGTGCCCCTGGGGATAGGTGGCGAGCAAGGTGTTGCCTTGCTCGAGCTGCGCCATCGTGACGTGGCCCAGGTACTGCCCGGGCTCGCGATCGACGACGACCTGCAGCTCGCGCGCCGCGCTGAGATCGAGCTCCGGCAGCGTCACGCGAATCGCGGGCGGTGCGGCGCGCTCGAGGAGCGTCCCGCGCACGCGGAATGTGCGCACGCGCAGCGTGCCCTTCCCCGCGTCGAGGCGCACGGGCGAGAGCTCGCCCGGAACCTCGAGCGCCGCGACGCAATGCGGCCCGATCTTCCAGCGCAGCTCGTTCCCGCTGCGCGTGACGAGCATCGCGAAGCGCTGGCGCGCGCCAAAGTGCTGCCGATGCGGCTCGAGCCACACACGTTCCGCTCCCGCGAGCGGTCCCTCGAGAAAGAACCGCCCGCCCTTCGCATCGAGGCCGAGATAGAGCCCGCCGAGCTCGAGGCCCGCTTCGCCGCCGTCGAGCGTGTCGATGCCGAGATCGAGCTCCAGCGCGAAGTCACCCGCTCCGATCGCGCACGCGGCTTCGATCCAACCTGAGCCTACGAACTCGCCCTGTTCGGTGTGGAACCCGCCGCGCGGATCCGCGCCCTCGCGCAGCACGCCTTCGTTCACGACGAGGCGCTCGGGCTGGCCCGCGATCTCGGGATAGCTCACCGCACGCGTCTCGAGCCCGCCGCCCGCGCGACGCTCGACGATGCGGCGACGCAGCATCCGCGCGAACGCGAGATGGTCTTCTTCCTCGAGGCGGTCTTCCCCGAGGCTCCAACCGGACGGAATCTCGTTCCGGTTCAGCGCGAGCAAGCCGAGCTCGATCGGCTCGGCACCGAGCTCTCCGACCAACGCACGCACGCGCTCGGCGACGGTCTGCGGCGCTCCCTCGGGAGGGACGACGGCGAGCGTGCACGCGCGCGCCGCCCGCGCGCGCTTCCCCAGCGTCTCGAGACGCCCCAGGAGCTCGTTCGCGTCTCCGCTCCCCGGCCCTCCGAACGCCAGCAGCACGACTTCCGGTGCGAGCGCGCGCAAGCGCCGATCGAAGCGCTCGACGGCCACGACATGCGGCACGTCGCGCCCGAGCTCCAGCACCTCCACACGGAACGTGAGCGCGCGCTCGGGCAGCGGCTGGCGCAAGATCTCGGCCCACGATCGCACGACCTTCGGGTCGTACGCCGCGAGGCGATCGCCGGCGACGAGGATGACGATCTCGCGCTCGGCGAGGTCGCTGGCACGGAGCTCCGCCGCGCTCGCGCAGGGAACGCATCCGAGCATCCACGCGAGCAAAAGAGAGGAGAGGGTCATCGAGAGATCGGGAGCGGAAGAGGAGCGCGAAGCGCCGCCGCGGTGCGGCGACGCGCGAGTATGCCCCGCGCCATGGCGCCTCGCCTCTTCCCAGCAGAGCTCCGAGCGGGGAAGCCTCTCCGCGCCGCGCGCTCTTCGCCAGCCCCGCCCCGCCAGATGCTCGTCCCTATGTAGCGCGCAAGAGTGCAACGGGTTTGCACTTCAACTGCACCCGGCGACCGAACTCCGGCGAGCGGCGGCGCTCCGTGATGATCTCGCGCGCCGCAGGCACTCGCCCGGCCCGGAGACCTATCCTCCCCGCGAGCCTGAGAGCACACTCGCCGCGAGAGCCGGCCGTCGAGAGCGGCGCCGCGAGCGAGCCTCGCCGCGCGAAGGAGAGAATTCTCTCCTCGGGATCATCCACCGCCGCTCGAGCTTCGTCCTGGTGGGAACTCCGCCTCAGGCCGCATCCTCGCCCGCGTGACCTCCGCCACCCCCCGTCCCGACTTTGCCGGTGAGCTCGAGCGCTGGCACGCGCGCTTCCGCGAGGCCGCGGAAGTGCTCGCGCGCCGGCTGCTCGGAGACGCCGAGGAGGCGCGCGACGCGGTGCAGCAGGCGTTCCTGCAGGCCTGGCGCACGAACGCGAAGCCGCGCGACTTGGAGAACCCGTGGGGCTGGTTCGCGCGCATCGTCGCGAACGCGTGCCGCGATCGGCTCCGCGCGCGGCGCGCGCGCGAGCTGGCTAGCGCCTGCGCGCACGCCAAGTCCAGCGTCGAGCCCGCGAGCGGTCCCGACGCCGCCCTCGACGAGAAGCTCCGCGCCGAGCGCGTGGCCGCTGCGCTGGCGCGCTTGCCCGCGCCGCTGCGCGAGATCGTCGAGCTCAAGCACTACGCCGAGCTCAGCTTCGCCGAGGTCGCCTCGGCGCTCGGCGAGCCCGTTCCCACCGTGAAGTCCCGCATGGCCCGCGCGCTGGAGCTCCTGCGCGTCGCGCTGAAGGACCTCGAAGCATGAGCCGCGAACCCGATCCGACGGACGCCTTCGACGCAAGCGCTGCGAGCACGACCTGCGAGCGCGCCGCCATCCTCTCCGTGGAGCTGCTCTACGGCGAGGCCGAGGCCGGCGCGCGCAGCGAGCTCGACGCGCACCTAGCGCGCTGTGCGCGCTGCGCCGCGGCGGAGAGCGCGCGCAGCGCGGCGCACGCGGCACTCGCGAGCGCCTCGACCAGCCTCGTGCTCGCGGCGACGTCGACGGAAGTCGAAGCATCCGCGAGGCCACCGCGGGTAGCGCGAGCCGGGCGGCTCGGCCGCACGCGCCGTCGCGCGTGGCGCGCGGTCGCCGCGGCGCTGCTCGTGCTCGGCGTCGGAGGTGCCTTGCACGCGCTCGAGAGCGCGCGGCGCGCAGAGCTGGCCAGTGCGCAACGCCGCGAGCTCGCCGGCCTCGCCGAACGACTGGAGCGCGCTCTGCTGCAGCGCGACGAGCTCTGGCGCGAAGCGCTCCTCGTCGCGCAGCAGAGCAACGCCGCGCTCGTGCGCGACGAGCTCGGCTCGCGCGACGCCGAGCAGCACGAAGCGCTCGCCCGCCTCCACTTGGAACAAGTCGTCGAGAACGCGCGCCTCCGCGCCGCGATCGCCGACCTCGCTGCCTTCGCGGGCTACGGCCGCGTTGGCGACTGAAGCTCGCCCCTACGAACCCATGGAAGCCACGACCCAGGAGATCACCATGAGCCCTCGTTCTCTCTCGAAACTTCGCACCACGCGCGGCGTCCTCGCCGGCGCGCTCGCGTTCTCGCTCGTTCTTCCGCTGGCGGCCCAAGAGCCAACGCCCGCGCCGACGCGCATCGAGAAGCTCGCCACGCAGACGCGCATCCTCGCGCGCCTCCTCGAGCGCGAGCTCGGGCCATCGCCGGAGGTCGATGCATGGGGCACCCTCTACTCCTCGCTCCGTTACGCCCCGTATCAGGGCGCACCCAACGCCCTCGGAGCTGCCGAGACGAAGGAAGCTCCGCCGACGGACGACGCGGGACGCGTCGTCGGCGAAGAGCCGCCGACCGCCGAAGCCGATCGCACGCTCACCTATGGCGACTACCGCCAAGCGTGGCTCAGCACGCTGGCTGGTCGCGAGACCTCGCGCAAGGTGAAGGCGATGCGCTCGGCTGCGATCCCAGGCAGTGGAGCGCTCCTCTGGATCGAGATCGATCTGCCCGCCACCGCGCGCGTGCGCGTAGCCGCAGAGGAGTCCGTCGATCCTGCGAAGAGCGCGTGGGAGGAAGCCCGCCGCGATCTCGAAGGAGATGCCACGCCGACCTTGGCGGCCCCGGTCTCCCCCAGCGAGATCCAGATCGTCGCCGATCCCAAGAGCGAAGCCGCCGTCGTCGAGACCATCGAGAAGGCGGTCCTCGCTCATGCTGCACGGCTCGAGGCACTCGAGATCGGAGAGTCGATCACGATCGTGCTCACGCTGCGAACTCCGACGGCCCTCGACCAGTTGCTCGCGGATCGCAAGCAGCGCTCGACCGTAGAGTCGTTCCTCCTGAACGCGACGAAGGGTGCCCCTGGTACCGCGGCCGGCGGACACGCGCCGCGCATCGCCGAGGTCGTGCGCGTGCTCCGCTGCCCGCGCGTCGCACCGGGCGCGAGCGCGCCGAAGCAGCTCGAGACGGTGACGCGCTACACGCAGCGCTGAGCGCCACCTCCGCTTCCGACCACGGGCCCGCGTCGAGGGTGGGAAAGCGGAAATCGCGACGATTCCTCCGCGGACTTCCCCTGGAAAGGGAGAGGCCTCCGCTCGCGCCACGGCACCGACCGCGGCACGAGCGGAGCCCCCGTCCCTACTCCTCGGCACCGGAGGTCTCGATGCCCGCCTTTCCCCGTCCCTCGGCGCTCCTCGCGAGCGCGCTCGCGCTCTGCGCCACCTCGCTCCCGCTCTTCGCGTTCGCTCCTGCGCCGTTCCAGGGCGGAGGGAACGTGATCTACGACAACGGCTCGCACATCAACGTGCCGGGCGGTGGATTCGGAGGCGCCGATCTCAGCATGTACGAGAACTTGACGCTCGGGCACTCGACCACGGGCTTCGGCGCAGGGCTTCCGAATCGTGTCATCGACGAGTTCACGGTTCCCGGAGGTCAGCTCTGGTACATCGACCGCATGCGGGTCTACGCCTTCGTCCCCTTGGGCTCGCCCCCGAGCATCAACAACGCGGCCTTGCAGATCTGGAACGGCGCTCCGAATCTGAGCACCTCCAGCGTGATCTACGGCGATCTCACGACCAACCGCTGGATGGGCTTGACCTCGCATCTCTCCTACCGCGCGCCCGAGGATTCGCCCAACTCCACCTTCCTCGGGGTCGGAGAGATCGAGATCCGCGTCGGTGCGCTCTTTCCGCCCGGGACCTACTGGCTCGACTTCGGGATAAACGTCGGGATGATCCCCCCGGTATCCGTGCGCGGCCAAAACGTCACCGGCAACGCGCTCCTGTACAACAGGACCTTCTCTCCGCCCTTCTTCGCATGGAGCGAAGCGCGCATGAGCGTCGGCAATCCCGGCGTTCCGACCCATCCCCAGGGCATCCCCTTCAAGCTGGTGGGCAGCGTTGCCTGCTGCTGGGAATCCGAGCTCGGCACGAACCTGAACCACGGCGACGACACGATCACCAACGGGCTCGGCCTCGCCTTCCCCTTCCCGCTGCCGGGCACGCCGCTCGGCGGAGCGACCACCTCCACGGTCTCGGTCTGCTCCAACGGCTTCGTGGGTCTCGGAGGCAGCTTCTCGGCGGACTTCACGCCTACGGTCTCGGAGTTCCTCTCCTTGGGCGCGCGCATCGCCGTGCCGTGGAACGACTACGTGCCCGCCTCCGGCTTCGCGCCGCAGCGCCAAGTCTGGTTCAGCTCGCGTCCGGATCGAGCGATCATCACCTGGCGCCGGGTCCCGACCTTCCAAGGCGGCCCTTCGCTCAGCATGCTGCAGCTCCAGATGTTCCCGAGCGGCGCCTTCTTCGTGAACGTGTGGAACCACGAGCCCACGACGCCGCGCACGCCGATCTTCGGCGTCTCCGCCGGCGCCAATGCCGCGAGCGCCGCGATCGACATGAGCGAGGGCCACGTCGGGACCTTGGGCACGGCGACCATCTATCAGAGCTTCGCGAGCGGCACGAGCGATCTCAGCGGCTCGATCTTCTGCTTCAATCCGAAGCGCAATCTCTCCGCCGGAACCTATGACATCACGCGCTCCGACGCCTGCTGCAACGAAGCCGACAACCTCGCCTACGGCGCGGGCTGCGCCGGGCTCGCCCTGAGCTCGACCCTGCCGCTCGCCGGCCAGAGCTTCGTGCTCACGCTCACGGGTACGACGCCCACCACGGGAGCGGCGGTCCTCGCCTTCGGCGTCACGCAGACCACCATGCCCATCGAGCCTCTGCTCGCGCCAGGCTGCGACCTGCTGCACGGCCTCGAATTCCCCGGCGCGCTGCCGCTCGACCCGCTGAACCCGAGCTTGGCGCTCCCGATCCCCTGCAACGCCGCGTTCTTCGGCCACACGCTCTACGTGCAGGGTCTCGCTCTCGATCCCGCGGCGAACGCGTTGGGGCTCGCGGTCTCGAACGGGGTCGCGCTCACGATCGGGAACGATTGAGGAGCGAGGCGCTCTCGTCGAAGCGCGCTCCGCGATGGAGCAGGAGCAACGCGTTGCTCCCGTCGACCGCGCCCGACGACACTCCCAGCGCAGCCTCTGGTAACGCCACGTCGATGGTGCGGATCCAGCAATCGCAGAGGGATCCCGATCGCAAAGCGCACCACCGCGTTGGCGCCCTGCAGTCGCGAGTTCGACCGCGACGAGCGCGCTGCGCGGATCGACGGTGATCTCGCTCTCGGGAGCGGAGTCGTCTACCGGAGTCGGCGCGCGCTTCCTGCGCGATCGGTACGGGCTCGATCGCGCCCCGGCTCCGACCTGCGCTCCTGAGGAGCGAGATCCCCCTCGAGCGGTTACCAGAAGTCCGGCAGCTCCTGCCGCAGCCGGAACTCCGTCTGCAACCGAAAGCGCTTCTCCACGAGCTCGAGCTCGAGCGCTCGGCCGTTCCAGGAGCCGCGGAGGAGGAGCGAGCGGCGCTCCACGTCGACCGGCTTGCCGCGCTCCTCGTTGCGGAGGAGCAGCGGCGGGTCGCCCTTCACGATCTTCGTGCCGAGCTCTGCGATCCACGGCGCAGGACTCTCCGAGCTGCCGCGGGACTTCACTTGCGCGATGCGCGTGGTCGCGTCGTAGCGCAGCTCGAAGAAGTGGCGCTCACCAGAGAGCTCGCGCGCCCAGGCGGTGGGATTGCGTTCGATGGCGAAGTCGCGCCAGCGCTCCGCGCTCGTGAGCGGAACCTCTTCCCCGTCGATCTTCATCGACTCGATCGTCCAGAGCCCGTAGAGCTCCGTCCGCTCGCGGTCCGCGAGCCAGGGCTTCGGCTCGATACCCTGTAGGTGCGTCACGAGCAACGCCGAGCCCACCCACGCGCCGCCGATGAGGAGGAGGGCGTAGCGAGCGAGCGCGCCGCGCGCGACGCGGAGATCGACGGGCTGCGACGGGCGATTGCGGAGGAAGACGGCGCAGAGCTGCGGAGCGAACGGTGCGAGCAGGCCGATGCCGTACAGCAGGAGGTGCGAGGAGTAGAGCTTCACGGGGACGCCATAGAGCCAGTTGAGCGCGCAGACGTTGGTCATCGTGGCGATCGCGAAGCACGCGCCGAGCAAGGCGGTCCGGCGATGGAAGAGGAGCAGGGCGGAGAGCACCTCGCAAGCACCGCCGAAGAGCTCGTAGGGCTTCGACGCTTGCAGGAAGGTGCCCACCATCGTCATCGGCCACGTGTCGCCGATCTCCTGCGTGAGGCGCGCGAGAGTGAGCTCGCCGAATTGCCCGCCATAGAACTTCGCGCTGCCGTAGCCGAGCAGCGCGAACGCGAGGTCGAAGCGCACGCAGAGATGGAGCCAGCGCCCTAGCCTGGGATACGCACGCGCGGAGGAGACGCCGCACCAGAGCAGCATGCCGAGCGAGGCAACGCTGAGCGCGAAGAGAAACTTCGCGAACGCATGCCCCGTGTCACCGCTGCCCGTGCGCTGGTGGATCACCTCGTAGGGCGAGCAGCCGAGCTCCGCCATCTTGGAGGTGATCGACTGCCACGCCTCGCCGATCCATTGCAGCGAGATCCCGATCCAGGACCAAGGCTCGAGGCTCGGGTCGAGGCCCACGTGCACGAGCCCGCCCTGGATCGTTCGCGCCAGGGATCCGAGCGGCCCCGGGAAGGCGTAGATCGCGTAGTAGAGGAGCACAAAGCGGAACAGGCACCGCTGCCACAGCGGCCACGACTCGCGGACGGGGATCGACGCATCGACGGTAGCGGCCGTCTCCATGGCGCAGGACCTCGCAGGCTCGGAGGGGATTCGGGATGCTACCGGTACGGGATCGAGACCCGCGTGGCGAGTCCGAAGACCCGTTCGCATGCGCTGCGACGAAGTCCCCCCTGCCGCCGGATCGCCCCGTACCCGAGGACGCCGGCTGCAGCACTACGAGTTCGACACGCACTTCGGGCTGTGGCGTGCGACCTGCGACGGCGCGCGATAGATCGTGCCGAAGGCGTGGAACGGCAAGTTCCCGGTCCAAGCGCGTGTGGAGCTGGTGACGCAGGCGATGGTGGAATTGCCGAAGGGCACGCTCGGCAGCGCGAAGCGGATCGTCGAGGGCGCGCGTGTCGCGGAGATCCTCGAGCTCGTGCGGAGTTTGTCTCCGATCCGCGAGAGTTGAACGCGAGTGCCGCTTCGAGCTGCGGAGCGGCACTGCGATGGGTCGAGCTCGCCGCGAATCTCAGCGCACGGTCGGCAAGCTCTCGCGCGCTCGCTCGCCAGCGCGGAGCTCGAGCTCCTGCGGCTCAGCGATGGGCCGCGCTTCGCGGCGCGGGATCGACCACTCGACGAGCTGCACACGGTAGCGCCCCGCGGGCAGATCGAAGCGCGTGAGATCCCAGCCGCTCGGCTGTCGACGGACGAGGCGCATGCCGCTGGCGACGCTCTCCTCGCGCTCCAGGCGCTGCCACGTGACGCGCAGCAGGGAAGTGCGCGCGATCTCGAGGTCTTCGGCGACGGCGATCTCGAGGGAGGCCCCCGCCGGCACGACGAGGCGCGCTTCGCTCTCGTCAGCTCCCACCACCAGCTCGCTTATGAGCCCGGCGAACTCCGCGCGAACCCGCACGGGTCCCAGAGGTGCGCCCTCGAAGACGTAGGTCCCGGGTTGCGCTCCCGCGGAGCTCGCGACGCTCGCGTGCTCGGGCGAGGTGCCCGCGGGGAGCTGCACCGGGGTCAGCGTGAGATCGACCTGCGGATGCGCGCCGCGTTCGTCCTCGAGCCAGACCACGATGCGGCGCGCGGGCTCGAGCTCGAAGAGCAGCTCCTCTTCGCCGACGCTCCGATTCTGCTCGACGAGCGTACGGTAGCCCGGTCGCCCGACCTCGAGGAAAGAGAACCGGACGGCTCCGGTCGCGGGTCCGAGACGAAAGCGCCCGTCGGCATCGGTGAACACCGTCTCGGCAGCACCTTCGCTCTCGGCGTGGATGCGCGCGCGCGGCAGCGGCTTCCCGCCAGTGTCGCGCACGCGACCCTGGACCCAACGACCGACGAGCGGAGCACGCAGCTCGACGCGTCGCGCCTCGGCGCCCACGAGGGCGGTGATGATCTCGCGTGCATCGAGCTCTTCACGCGCGGCGTTCAGCAAGCGGATGCGCAAGGAGACTCCGGCGCGGAGTCCCGAGAGCGCGAGCTCGCCGTTCTCGAGAGGCCGCGGCGCTTCGAGCTGTGCGCGAGGCACGCTCTCGCCGGGCTTCACGAACTCGGGCGCGATCCAGCCCGTGGCCGCCGGACCTTCCCAAGCGTGCTCGTCGGCGAGGACCTGCACCCAGAGCCCCTCGGGTACGTTGCCCTCGGCGTCGCGAGCGGCGATGACGAGGCTGCTGTGAGGTCGCAAGACGACGCGCACTTCGGCAACGCCTTCGACGGGCACTTCGGCGGGTGCATAGCCGTCGCGCAGGACGACCAGCTTCGGTGTCGCGGAGTGCACACCGACGACCTGGCCTCGCCCGTCGGGACCGCTGGGCACCGCGAGGGAGGGTTCCTCTCGCAGATGGCCTCGCGCGCCTTCGATCGGTCGCCCCTCCGGATCCTCGGCGCGGAAGCGCAACGTACGACCGAGCTCGAACGCGAGCTCACCGAGCTCTCCGCTCGCGCCGAGCGAAGCCCCTTCGAACGCGAAGCGGACCTCGTCCACGAGCGCGCCGAAGAAGCGCAGCTCGAGCGTGCCGTTCCACGCGCCGACGGGTAGTGGCAGGGCGAGAGCGAAGCTCCCATCCGCGGCGGTGCGGCTCTCGAGACGATCCATGCTTCGCCGATCGGCGATCGAGAGCTGCCCCGAGACCTGCAGATCGGCGAGCGGTAAACGGGACTGCGCGTCGACGCAGCGACCGCGTACCTGCGCCAAGCTCTGCAGCTCGAGCACGAGGTCCTCGCGCGGCGCGAGCAACAGCAACTCGATGTCGTCTCTTACGTGATCCTGACGCGCGCCGAGCACGAAGCGCGTTCCCAAAGGGGCGACGAGCGAACCGCTCCACGCTTCGGCGAGACCCAGACACGCGAAGCTCCCGTCGAGCGCGACCTCGAGGCGCAGGCCCTGCTCATCTATGCCGATGCGCGCGAGGCGGGCCCAGAGCTCGGCGTCGACTCCGACCAGTCCTTCGGGCACTCGATCCCAAGTCATGCGCAGCGACAGGCCCGCGGGCAAACCCACGACGCGACCGCCGAGGCGCGCTCGCGAGGAGAGCCGCACGATTTCGACCCCGTCGTTCGATGCCGACGACTCCGCGAACGAAGCTCGCAGCGCGACGCGTTGCGGTACCCAGCCTCTCGGTGCGATCACGAGCTCGCGCAGCTTCGGAACGAGCTCCGGCTCGACATGCGCACGCCCTTGGTCATCGGTGCGGAACTCCTGCAGCCGCTCGCCCGCAACGTCGCGCCAGAAGATCGGCGCCGCGACGAGCGGCGCTCCGGCTTCGTCGATGAAGAGCAGGGTTCGACGCTCAACCGACGCCATACGACGCGCCGCGGCAGAGGTCGCGGGCGTCCCCGACGATGACTCTGAGGTTCCCGCGGGAGCGAGCGCGGTCACGGAGCTCGCCACGTCGCTCGAGGACTCCGCACCGGGATCCGTCGAGAAGGCACCGGAGAGATAGAGCCAGAGGAGAACGCCAGCGGCCGCGAGGGCCCCGATCAGCTTCGAGGGAATGACGAGAGCTCCGACAAGGGTCGGCCCCGCGACGCTCGCCACCGCGGCAGCGTGCGGATCCGTCCCGACGAAGGGCAGCAGCGCCATGGTCCAAGCATTGCGATCACCGCCATGGCGGCGGTCGAGCCGCTCGCGGAGCTGCTCGTGGGCGCGCGAGAGGCGCTTCCGCGCGGCAGCCGGAGTGAGCCCTTGGCGTGCTCCGACCTCCGCGGTCGAGAGCTCGTCCAAGTAGCGGAAGAGCAGCGCGCTGCGATAGGGCTCATCGAGCTCCATCACGAGCTGCACGAGATCCCGTTGCACGGCACCTCGCGCCACGACATCGGCCGTGGCGTCGAGCGTCTCCGGACGTGCCGCGATCGCTTCCCGGCGCACGCGGCGGCGTTCCCCTCGGAGCAGCTTGCGCACGCGGTTCCGCACGACCTCTGCCAGCCAAGCGCGCATGGAGCGTTCGCCCGACGCGGCGCTCGCCGGCATGCGTCGCGCCGCGAGCCAGGTATCCTGCGCCACGTCGTCGGCCAGCGTCGGGTCGGCGACGAGCTGGGCCGCGAGAGCTCGCACCCAGCTCATCTGCTCGAGCAGGCGGTCTTCGTCGAAGTTCTGGATCGCTCGGTCCATGGTTCTTGCGGCGAAGTCCCGCCGGCTCGGCGATTGTGACGAGAATTCCCGCCAGCGCATCCGAGGTCCCCTTCCCCCTCCACGCCATGCCCACCGACGATCTGCTCGAGCTCCTGCAGCGACGCTTCGAAGCCCACCCCGAGCGCCACCCCGGACTCGCGTGGTCCGCAGTGCAGGCGCGGCTCGCGCGACGGAAGAAGGCGCTAGCGGTCCTGCGCGAGATGGAGGCCACCGGCGGCGAGCCGGACGTCATCGCCTCTGATGCCGCGACCGGCG
The DNA here is from genome assembly GCA_016793245.1 of Planctomycetota bacterium. Taxonomy (GTDB): domain Bacteria; phylum Planctomycetota; class UBA1135; order UBA1135; family JADKAF01; genus JADKAF01. The sequence continues at coordinate 64,909 of JAEUHW010000260.1, read as the reverse complement.
AGCTCCACTTCTGCGACTGCTCGGCCGAGAGCCCCGCGGGGAGACGGAGCCTCTGCTTCGATCGAGAGGCGCGCGAAGGGCGGAAGGAGCACGCGCCGGCGAGCAGCGCCGAGGAGCTGGCCGCGGCGATCGGCATCGAGCTGCTCAGCGAAGCGCAGTACCGTTCACTGCAAGAGCTCGGCGCGTTCGACCAGAAGACCTCGAGCTGGCTGCAGACGCCCGCGGAAGTGCGCGAGCTCGGCGGCGCGCTCTTCGGCGATCGCCGCTACGGCCGCACCTTCGTCTATCACAACGGAGCCGCGTCGTATTACGCGGTGCGCGGGTTCCGCGGCCTGCTACGGGTGTGAGTAGTAACGGTTTCGACCTCTCGAACACGGGAGCCGCTTCGATCACCGCGCGGCCGGCCATGCGGCTCGACGAATCGGGTGGGTTCCGGATACGGTTTCGTGCGCGGCAACGCCCAGCTTCGGCCACCTCCGCGCGAGAGGAGTTCACGATGCGCTTCGCGGTCTTCAGCACCTTCCTCATCCTCGCGGGGCACGCCTCCGCGCAGGAGCACGAGCACTTCCATCCGCCGGTTCGCCTCGAAGCCGACGGCAAGCCGATCGACATCGGCGCGCTCTCGGAGTACGCGCACGCGGGCCCCGCGCACGCGGACGTCGATGGCGATGGGGATCGCGATCTCCTGGTCGGCGACTTCCCCGGTTACTTCTGGTTCTTCGAGAACGCGGGCGACGATCGCGCGCCGCGCTTCCTCTCGCGCGGGCAGCTCGAAGCCGGCGGGCAGAAGGCGAAGACCCCCGTCTACTGATGCATCGCCTCCAGTCCACAGTTCGTGGACTACGACGCCGACGGCATCCTCGACATGGTCAGTGGATCGTACGATCCGGGCGATCTCTATCTCTTCCGCGGCTTGGGCCAGGGGCGCTACGCGAAAGGAACTACGCTCCGCGATGAAGCGCAGGTACCGCTCGTGCATCACCCGCAGGAGCTCGTGAAGTACGAGGAGCTCGACGCTGCGGGCAAGGGCAACGACGATACCGCGATCCGCTTCCGCGTCGCGTCCTTCGGCTCCTGGCCCGCGTTCGTCGACTGGGACGCGGACGGCGATCTGGACGTGTTGATCGGCGCCTTCGACGGCACGCTCTGGAGGCGCGAGAACCTCGGCACGCGGAAAGAGCCGCGCTACGCGAAGGAGTCGCGACGCATGGACCTCGGCAGCGAGCCGCTGCGCGTGCGTTGCCACGCTTGCCCGGTGATCGCCGACTGGGACGGCGACGGGCGCTGGGATCTCCTGCTCGGCTCCGGCGACGGCAGCGTCGTGCTGCATCGCAACGAAGGCGAGGCGAAGGCGCCGCGCTTCGGAGCGGCGATCCCGCTCGTCTCCGCGAAGTCGAGCTCGAAGTTCGCGACGAGCTTCCTCGCGCCAGGCGAAGCGCCGCCGATGGGTGCCCGCGCGCAAATCGCCGTGACCGACTTCGATCGCGACGGCAAGCTCGATCTCCTCGTCGGAGATCACTCGTATCAGCGCCGCTTTCGCGAGGGCAGCGCGGAGGAGCTCGCGACGGCGGCGGCGCTCGCCGGCAAGCAGCGCGCTCTCCAGGAGCGCTATCGCGAGATGGAGGCCGACGATCCTTCGCGCGCAGCGCTGAAGCAGGAGCTCGACGCGATCAAGGCCGAGCTCGAGAAGTGCCTGGAGCCCGGCGAAGCGAAGGGCGCGAGCTACGTCTGGCTGCTCCGCCGACGCTGAACATCGAGCGCGCGCTCTCCAGAGCGCGAGGGCTCGGACGCCCACGGAGCCGCACGCCATGCGCGTGCGGCTCCTCGGTGGCTCAGAAGATCTCCCAAGACATCAGGTTCGAGAGCGCCCCCTGACCTGTCGTCAGATTGATATCGAGCGCCTGCGCGTAGAAGCGCTGGCCCGGCTGGAACGCGGGCCGCGCGTTCAGCGCGGTGAGGTCGAGCACGAAGTAGCTGAAGCCGCCGTTGAAGGTGCGCGTGAGACCGAAGAGGTCCGACGCCGAGGCGGTGAAGAGCGTGCCCGTGGGATCCAGCGCCAGCGTTCCGATCCCCGGCAGGTCGATCTGCGTGCCGAAGGCGGCGACCGCGGTGCGCTCGGAGAGGAAGATGCGGCAGATGCCCGAGGTCACGGCGGAGCCGTGGCTCACGTCGAAGAGAGGCGTATCGCGGCGCGGCGGATTCGTCCCGTTCAGGTTGCGCGGATCGGGGAAGCGGCCGGCGAAGCCGAAGTTGTCGGAGCCCAGGTTGGTGTTCAGGCTCCAGGTGTTGGTGGTGTCGCGGCTGCCGATCTTCGCGACGAGGCCGTTCACGTCGATCTCGTCCCCGGTGCAGTAGACCGGCGAGAGGCGCGTCGCGGCGCCGCCTCCGCTCCCGCGCACGAAGTCCATGCGCTGGATGTTCCGCGGCCAGCCCGAGCTCGCCGCGTTGAACGCGGTGAGCATGCGCGGGTTCGGCTGCTCGGGGTTCAGGCCTTGCGTCACGCCGGCGACGGAGGCGACGCCGGCGAGCCCGTCGCTGTTCGGCCAGCTCGCGTCACCTTCGCGCAGGAAGCCCGTGAAGAGGTCGGTCGTGAACGGACCGATCGCCACGGGCGCATTGTTCGGTCCCGAGAAGGTGAGCTCCCAGAGCGCGGCGCCGTTGCCCTGCCCCGTCGGGCAGCCGGGGCCGTTGATCAGCGCCGTGAGGAGCACCGGGTTCGCTTCGCGCGGCAGACCCGTGCGCTGCCCACCCGCATCCAGCGCCTCGCCGAAGATCGCGAACTGCATCGGCTCGCGCGTCGCGCAGTTCTGATCCTGCACCGAGATGCGGAGCCGCGTGATCTCGCGGAGACCGCCCAGATAGTGATCCAGCATCCAGCGATCGCAGACGTAACCGGTCTCCGTCGCGCTGACGTTCCCGGGGTCCAAGAACTCCGTGACCGCATCGTGATGGTCGAGCGGATTGAGCTGGGCCGACGCGAGGGACGCGCCGCCGAGACCGAGTGCGAGTGTCGCGAAGAGCGCGCGCGGGGTGCGCTCTCCGCAGCCGAGACGAGGAGACATGAGCCTGCTCCGTGGCGAGAAGCCGGGAATCGGTGCGTGGGACGAGATCCTTCCTAGCGCGCCGTGACCGGAGGTTGCGGGAGGTCTCCGGATTCTGAGGGGCGGTCTGCGGGCCGGGAAGGCCACCGGGGAGAAATCCGGCCGCGCCGCCCGCGGGCGGGCATGGTCGGTTGCGAACACCTTCGCGCTCAGGGGCGGCGGAGCTGCGCGCGATGGACCTTCGCGCCGGCAGGGAGCTCCACGGTGCCCAGTTCCTCGCTGCGCCGCGACGCGCCCTCGCCGATCGAGCAGGAGATGCGGATCGGGCCGACGGGTGCGGGATCGATGACCGCGACGCCGCGGTCATCGGCCTTCGCGCTCCCGCGACGGCGCCCGTGACTCCACGACAGCTCCGCATGCGCGAGCGCCGTGGCGCCGTCGCGATCGAGCAGCTCTAGCTCCAAGCGGCGCCGGACGAAGCGCAGATCGGCGACGCGCTCTTCGCCGGGCGCGAGCTCGAGTTCCTCCTCGCCGAAGATCGCGACCTCCGTTCCCGAGCTCCCCGACTCGAGCACGAGCTGGGCGATCAGCTTGCCCGGCAGCAGCTCGCGCGCCACGTAGCTGCCGTCCGCCGCGGGCGTGAACGCGCCGTGCCGGGCACTCGAGCTCGACAGCGCGAGCACCGCATTCGACGGCGGCTCGCCATCGAGGAGCAACCGGCCCCGAAGATGCGCCGGCGCGAAACGCGTCGCGTCGATCGCGAGCTCGCTCGTCTCGCCGGCGGTGGCCGTGACCTCGGGGATCTCGAGCGGCAGTCGGTTTGCGCTGCCGCTCCCGCCGCCGTTCGGCCTCAGGTCCATCCACCGATAGCGGAGCTCGAAGCGATAGACCCCGGGCACCAGACCGCGCAGAGCGAAGCTCCCGTCGGCCGCGAGTTCGGCCTCCCCTGCGAGCTCGCGAAGAGACCTCGCTCCCCGACGATAGGCGCCGCCGGCCGATGTGGCGAGGGCGGAGCTCGGGAGGCGAACGGAGAGCTCCGGCACCGAATTCTCGGACTGGACCGGCGGAACGGGAGCGGGTTCCCTCTCTCTCGTTCGATGAACCCGCCCGCCCCCTTCCCCGACCTGCTCGCCGCCGCCCGCGCGGGCGAGCCCAGCGCCTGCGACCGCCTCTTCGCCCGCGCCGCGGAGCGACTGCAGCTCTACATTCGCTTCCGCCTCGGCGAGCAGCTGCGACAGCGCGTCGACTCGCTGGATGTGCTGCAGGAGACCTTCCTGCACGCCCACCGCGACGTCGGCGGCTTCGATCCCGCCGGCGCTGAGGATCCCGAGCGCCGCTTCGCGCAGTGGCTCTGCTGCATCGCCGATCGGCGCATCCTCGATCTCGCGAGCCGCCACGGCGCCGCGCGACGCGCGCTCGGTCGAGAGGAACGCGCGGTGACCACGGTGCTGCAGCAGTTGCGGCAGAGCGGTCACGGACCGGCGACCAGCCTCATCCGACGCGACGAACGCGAGCGCTTGGCGACAGCGCTCGACGAGCTCGATGCCGACGACCGCGAGGTGCTGCTGCGCCGGCACTTCGAGGGCCAGACGATCGAGGCGATCGCGGACGCGACCGGACGCAGCGAGAGCGCGATCCGCCGAGTGCTCGGCCGCGTCACCGTAGCCCTCGGGCGACGCCTGGAGGAGGCCGGACGTTGAGCGCCGAACCTCTGGATCACCATGAGCAGCTCGGGCGCCTCGCCGAGGAGCTCGCGCGAGTACTGGAGACGGAGGAACCGCTCGATCTCGCCGCGCTCGCGACGCGCTTCGAGGTGAGCGAGGCCGAGGTCGAAGCCGTTCGGCGCGCGCTCGATTGCCTTAGGTTCTCCCTCGGCGAAGAAGCGCTCGAAGGTCCGCCCGAGCTGCCGTTGCCGACGCTGCCCGAGCGCTATCGCATCGAGGGCGAGCTCGGTCGCGGCGGCATGGGCGTGGTCTATCGCGTCTCGCAGCCGGAGCTCGGCCGCAGCGTCGCTCTGAAGGTCCTGCGCCCAGGTGACCTCCGCTTCGGCGATGCGCTGCGGCGCTTCCGCACCGAAGCGCGCAGCCTCGCGCGCTTGCGTCATCGAAACATCGTCTCCATCCACGACGTTGGGGAGACGCCGGAGGGCTTCGTCTGGTACGCGATGGATCTCATCGAGGGCGGAACGCTCGCCGACGAGATCGCGCGCAAGGGTTCTCTGACGACCTCACGCGCGGTCCGCGTGATGCGCCAGGTCAGCTCGGCGATCGCCTACGCGCATGGCCAGGGGATCGTGCACCGCGATCTGAAGCCGCAGAACCTGCTGATCGACGCGGCGGGCGATGCCTTCGTCGCGGACTTCGGTCTCGCGCGCGACGCGGAGGCCAACCCGCAGACCTTGAGCGGCGAGCTGCTCGGCACACCGGCGTACATGAGCCCCGAGCAAGCGCGCGGCCAGCACGGGCGCGTCGGCGAGCTCACCGATGTGTGGGCGCTCGGCGCGTTGCTCTACGAATGCCTGACGGGACAGGGACCGTTCGCCGGCCGACCGCTGCACGAGACGATCCACGCGATCCTCCACGAAGATCCGCGACCGCCGCGGAAGCTCGAGCCCCGCGTGCCGGCGGAGCTGGAAGCGGTGTGCCTGAAGGCGCTCGCGAAGCGCCCGGCCGATCGCTACGCGACCGCGCTCGCGTTCGGCGAGGAGCTCGAGAGCTTCGCCGCCGGACGCGGTGTGAGCGCGCGTCTTCCGAGCCCGCTCCAGCGCGCCCTGCGCCGCATGCGTCGCCACAGCGTGGCGCTCACCACGGCCGCCGCGATGACCGCCACGTGGCTCGTGCTCTTCTTCGGCTTCCTGCTGCCGGGCTCGACGTGGCGTTCGCGGATGGACGATGCGAAGCGCGCCGTCGCCGCCGGCTATCCCGGCGCGGCGCTCCCTCCACTGCGGGAGCTCGCGCGAGATCTCGCCGACGGCGATCCCGCGTGGGCCGAGCTCGACCTTCCGCTGCTGCAGAGCCTGCATGCGGTCGTCGCGGAGCAACTCGAGCGCGGCGACCTCGCGTCCGCGGCACCGCTCTTCGCGGAAGCTGCGGCGATCGTGCAGCGCCGGGCCGCTCCGGGCGTCGATCGACCGCGCGCGATGACGAGCGAGAGCGAAGCGTGGGACTTCGAGCTCGTGGTCCACGCGGCGCTCGGCTGCGCCGAGCCGTGGCCGGATCCGACCCTGCTCGAGCGCGTCGATCCCGATCTCGGTCAACTCTCGGCCGACCCCTTCGCCAGCGCCTTGCGTTCGCCGAGCAAAGGTCGTCGCCTCGCGGCGTTCGCTGCGGCCTTCCAACGCCGCGCTCGAGTCGAGCTCGCCGCCTGGAGCGCCGACGCGCGCGAAGAGGTGCTCGTCGCGCTGCATCGCGAGTCCGGACGCCGCCTCGCTTCGGCTCGCAACGAACGCTCCCGCTTCGATGAGCTGAGTCATCCGCCGATCGAGTGGTCCTCGTCGCAGCTCGCGGCGTGGTGGTCGCCTGCGGGCGAAGATCGCCTCGCGGCGCTCGCACTCGATCCCGCGGAGACGGTGGAGGTGCGCGCGCTCGCGCTGCACACGTGGTCGATCTGGGTCGGCCTGCCGGTCGATCTGCAGTGCTTCTTCGGGTCGCACGACCCGCTCCGTACGGAAGCCTCGAGGGAGTGCCGTGCGCGGCGCGCCGCGGCAGCGCCGCGCCTCATCGCGGAAGCGCAGCGCTGGCGCGAGCTCCCGCGCGCCGAAGCGCTCGCCGCGCGCTTCGCATTGCTGGCCGAGGGACTTGCCGACGGCGCGGTCTTCGGGTTCGCGGAGATCGCGTTCGAGGGCACGGGCACACGCGGGCGAGCATGGCGCGGCGATACCGCGGAGGTCGCTCGAGCCTGGCTGGGCTCCGGATCTCGAAGGCAGACCACGGAGAAGATCGAGGAGGAGCTGCGCGAGATCCGCGCCGGCAGCGTGGAAGGCTGGGCACGACGCAAGTTGTCGATCGGCACGCAGATGCCGCTCGTGCTCAACGACACGCTGGACTACGCGGCCACGGCGAAGCGCGACGAGTCGTTCCTCTGGCGACATCTCGCCTGGCTGCGTGCCCCGCGCGACGCACGTGTCCCAACCTGGGTACGCTCGGCGAGCGGCGTCGATACCGCTTGGCTGCCGCTCTGGTGGAACGCGAAGGACGCGCCGAAGTCCTCGGGCTTCCTCGCGACGCTCGGCGTCTTCCTCCTCGAAGACGCGAGCATCGAGCCACGCCTGCTGGGAGAGCACCGGCAGCCTCTGCGAGTGGGCGAGACGATCGAGCTTCGCTGGGAGGGCGATCTCGGCCTCCATTTCGAACCGCGCAGTCGGCTGCGTCTCTTCGGTCACGCTGCCGCCGAAGCGCGCCATCAGCGAGAGCTCGGAGGCCCTGGCGCGCGCATCGGCTCGGTGCTGGCCAGAGTAAGAGGTCGACTCTCAGCGGACGGCGAAGGTCCGCGCTTCGAGGTGCTGAAGGAGGAGCTGCAAGTGCAGCTGTCGGAGATCTACGGGCTGCGAGGGTGCTCGAGCACCGGAAGCGACGTCTCGCCGGGAACGGCGATGATCGGAGAGATCCACTACTTCCTGGGGAGCGCGCTCCCGAGCACCCTCGAGCTGGCCCTGGCACTGCGTCTCGACCCCGCCGATGCCGAGCCGAAGGCCGCAGACATGGACGCGTGGCATTCCGGCTTCGAACGCCGGATCGCCGCGAAGGCCCACCATCCGCGGCTCGCGCTCTTCGACATCGGAGCCGAGAACTTGTGGCCGTTCCCGAACGCACGAGCCGATCTCGAGCTCCTCGCGACCCGCGATCCCGGTCGCTACGCGATCGGAGCTCAGCTCGCGGGGGCCTCGCCGAGCACAGCGCCTACGAGGCGCTACGACTTCCTCGACGCCATCTGGAACGCCCGCGTCGCGATGCATGCGCCCACCGAAGCGGCGCGCCGCAGCGCCTTGCGCTCCTTCGCCGAGCATGACCTCCGTCAGCTCGATCTCTCGCCGCGCCTCGCGGCCGCGGTGCTGCAGAGCGCCGCGGCGCATGCGGTGGATCTGCCTCGAGAGCAAGCCGAGCAGCTCCGCTCTTGCGCCGACTCCTCACTGCCGCGCTGGCTCACGCCGCTCGTGGCGCTGCATTTCCTGCTCCTGCTCCTCGTCGCCGGAGCGCTCCCCTGCTCCTTCCTGTGCGCACGCCACGCACCGTGGATCGCCTGGGTCGGATGGAGCGCGGCATCCCTCGCGACCCAGATGCACTTCACCGGGTTCGGCATCGATGGCCCGCGCCCCGCGCTCCTCTTCGCCATGGCGGCCCTGTTCGGTTGGCGCGTCGCCGCCTCCAGCACCGCGCGCACTTGCGCCATCGCGACGCCGCTCCTGTTCGCGCTCTTGATCGAGCTCTCGAGTCGCGGCGACACGACGACCCTACCCAGCGCTGCCGTGTTGATGCTCTTCCTCCCGCCTCTCGTGGCGCTCCTGACCCGCGATCGATCGAACCGCGTTCGACGAGCGGCCTAGCGAGGGGGCAGCATCCCACGCGCGAGCTCGATCCGTAGCCTTGCGGAAGCTCGCGCGTTCCTCGCGTGCAAGCGCTCAGGCTTCGCTGCGCTCGTCCGCGACGCGCTGCGCCACCGCGGCACAGAAGAGCTCGAGATCGCCGAGGTGCCGCGAAGCGACTTCGTGGAGGCGTTCGACCTCGAGCGTCCCAGAGCGGAGAGCGATCGAGCTACGCCACTCGCTGGCGAAGTCGAGGCGCTGCGTGAGCTCCGGCGAAAGCACTCCGAGCTCACCTAAGCGCTCGACCGCATCACGATAGCTCACCGGCATGCGACGGGCTTCGTCGGCGAGCCAGTGCGTCGCGACGGAGAGACACTCCTGCAGCGCGACGAAGAGATTCAGCACCACGACTTCGCGGCGCGTTCGATCCGCGCGGAGCTCCTCGACCATGGCCGGCAGAACTTCGCGAATCCGGGCGACTCCATCGCGGATGTCCGCGAAGGCCTTGGCGAGGTACGCGCTATCGACCACGTTGCGCCGCCTCCAGCACCGCTCGAGCCAGCCGCGCCTCGATCGGCTGCCAGTCGTAGTACTCGAGCATCGCCTTCGCCTTCCGCTCGAGGAACGCGGAATGATCGCGGTCGAAGAGGACCCGTCCTTCTTGAAAGATGCGGAACGCGAGCCCCGGTGGCGCTTCGTCGAGGAGCACGAGATCCACGGAAGCACCGGCGACCTCTTCGAGGCGCGCGATGAGCCCGCCCAGATCGAGAAGCGAGAACGCTAGATCTCGCCCCCCGATCGCGAGATCGACATCGCTGTCTTCGTGCGCTGTGCCGCGGGCCCGCGACCCGAAGAGCAGCGCATAGGCGATTATCGGCTCGGCGGCGAGGACTTCCCGGAGGGCCTGCATCATGGAGATAGCCTAGCGCTCTCCCGAGCTGTATGCCGAGGCACGCGAACCGCGACGTGCGGCGCGGAGATCTCGGCTCGGCACGCGGGGCAGCTCGACGAGGGATGGCGATCGCCGCTGATCCTCTCAGCGTCGATGCCTGCCCCGCGAGCCGATCGGCCGAGCACATCCCTCCGCGCCTGCGTCGCGCCCCGCGCTCCAGCTCCCCCAGCCCTCTCGCATCGCCATGGCTCGAATCCGCCGACGCCATTAGAACATGCAGCGCGACTCCACGAGCTCTCCGCCATGTCCACCCGTTTGCCCTTCCAACTGCCGCGCTTGCTGAGGATTGCAGGCGTTGCCCTGCTGATCGCCTGCGCCGTGCCGGAGCTCCGCGCGCAGCAGACGACGCAAGCGATCGGCGCCGTCGGCTCGACCCTCGTGCTCGATGCGAGATGGAAGCGCGTCGGCTCGGACACGCGGCCCGAGGTCCAGCGTTGGGTGCACGAGCAGCGCAGCTCCGATGGACGGGAGCTCGAGCCGCTCGAGCTCGAGCTGCGCGAGCATCAGACCTGCGTCGAGTGCCCCGCCGATGCTCGCCGCGTGCTCGACACGCTGCTGGCGGAGGGGCGCGACGTAGAGCTCGAGCTCTCCTCCGTCGCGGGTTTCAAGCGAGCGTCGCGGACCTTCACGCAGGAGAGCGCCGGCCGCGAACGCCGCTGGATCTTGGTCCTCGTGTACGGAGATGCGCTCGCGTACTCGGTCATCGCCTCGGCACCGCGCGAGCGCGAAGCCGCGCTGCTGGCCGCCGCCGATGAGCTCCTGAACGGACTGCGCTGGCCGGCGGAAGACAGCGCTTGGAGCCGCGACCTCGTCCCGCGCGAGCAACGCGTGGCGATCGGCAGCTTCGAGCTCGGCTTCCAAGTTCGGCCTGCGGCGCTGCGCGAGGCGAAGCCCGGCCCGGGTGAGGAATGGCGCGCGCTCGCGCCGGATGAAACGCAGGGTCTCGTCGTGAGGACCAGCTACCTCTCCGACGACGAGCACGCGCTCTTTCGGGAGTGCGCGCGGCTCCGCGCAGAGGAGCCCGATCTCGTCGCGGGCGCCTGGCGCCCGACGCGCATCGGCGAGCTCGAAGGCTCGATCCTCGACGCACACTCCTCGCAGCGCACGCATCGTCTGCTCAGCCTCCGCATCGATGCGAACCTCGGCGTCGTGCTGCGCTATTGGTCTCCCGGCGCGCCCGAAGAAGCGCGCGCCGAACGCGAGCGCTGCTTCTCTTCTCTCCGCATCGCACCGCTCAGCGCCGATCTGCCACCGATCCCCGCGGAGTCGAGCCGCTTCCAGGTCGAGCACGCCCCACTGCTCCGCGAGCTCCTGTCGCGAGGCGAGCTCCTGGCCCGCGCGCCGAGCGACGAAGTTCGCTCCGTCCGGCGGGTCGCGCCGCAGACGTGGCTCCTCGAGAACTTCGGCACGAGCCGGGTCCTCGACGCCTCGGGAGCCCGCCCGATCCCCGGAGGAGACCTATTCCCCAGATCCCATGCACTGTGGCAGGGACGCTGGATATCCGCGCGGAATCGCGAGCTCTCGGCGACCGCCCCCGACGCGCGCGCGGATGGCGAAGTGGAGCCGATCGACGCACAGTGCCTGCACGTCGTCGGCGACGAACTCCTCCTCTCGCGCTCGACAGCGAACGCGCCGCTCCTCGATCTGGAGTCGCGCTACGGCGGCTGGAGCTCGACCATCGTGCGTCGCACGCCGACCGGCGCCGAGCAGATCCTCGCGGAGCTCCGCGACGTGCAGGTCACACAGATGCAAGTCGATGAGCAGGGCCATCGACTCGCGCTGCGCGCCGACCAACGCGGACGACAGCTCGGCGAGACGCAATGTCGGCTGTTGGTCCTCGAGCTCGCGACCGGCGCGCTGCGCAGCCTGGGGATCTGGAGGGAGCTCCGCTGCTTCGGCCCCGCACCGCGCGGCTGGCTGGTCACGGGTCGCCCCCCACTCGAGCCTTACGGCATCTGGCAGATCGTCGAAGGAGAACCGCCGCGCCTCCTCGTCGCGAGTCGCGAAGTCCTCGGCGTGGCTCTCGACGCAGAGCACCTCGAGTTCGGCCTCAGCACCACGGCCGGTTACGAGCTCCACCGCATCGGACTCGCCGAGGTCGCGAAGATGGGGCCGCGCATCGAGCCCTTCGCTCCCGAGGATCTCGACCTCCTCGGAGAGCGCATGTTCGCGGCGAGCGCGGCGCCGGGGACCGCACGGGAGATCGAGCGGGTGCTCGCTCGCGTGCAAGCCGACGCGCGAGAGCTCTGCGGAGCCGAGCTGCCCACGGCCGCGCGCGAGTGCGATCGCCTGCTGCAGTCGATGCACTTCGCCGGCGGCATGGGCTATCCCGGCCGCGCGCTCTGCGCGCTGCTGAACATGCGCGCGCTCCTCGCCCGACGCGCCGTCTGGATCGACGAGCCCGAGCCGACCTGGGCCGCGTGGGTCGGCCCCGGTGCGAGAGTCGAGAGCTCCTTGTTCGATCTGCCGTTGCTCGCGCCGAATGGCGTGCGCTTGGCGCTCGACGACTCCGAAGGTTATGACTGGCCTTGCGATACCGCACGCAGGGAGGCTCGCGGCCGGACGATCCTGCTCGGCCTCTCCGCCGAGCGACTCCTCCGCGCGACAGCGGAGCGCATGCCCTCGGGCTTCGCCGCTGCGCTCGAGAACGTCGATACCGCCGCGCTGCTCGCCCTCCTCCGCGCGCACGAGCGGAACTACCTGCTGCGCGAGCGCATCTATGAGCACCTGGCCCACCGAGGCGAGGCCGCGGCGGTCGCGGTGTTGGCGCAGCCGTTCGCCGCGAGCTCGCGCGGCGCCGCCGAAGCGGAGCTCTGGGCGCGCTCACAAGTGCCGCCTACACCCGCGCAGGCCGCCGAGCTGATCGAGCTCGCGCTTGAAGTGCTGCGCCGCCATCCCGAGAGCGACGTGGCGAGCTATCATCTCGCGGCCGCGTGCGAGCGCGCGGATCCTCCGCGGCTCGAGCTCGCGCGGGCCGCTTATGCGCGGGCCGCGCGGAAGAGCTGGTCCGCCGTCGGCAGAGCCGCCGTAACGGCCCTCGAGCGCTGGAAGCGCTGAGAGGCGGAGCCAGGATCACGGCCTCCGCTTCTCCGATGCTTGCGGTTGCATCCTCGCCCTCTGCGCTTCGCTCCGGCGTCCCCTCGTTCTGCTGCTCTCCTTCGTCTCCGAGCCCCATCGACCGATGCCTCAACTCTCTGCCCTCCTCCCTCGCGCCGCTCTCGCGCTCTGCATCGCCGCGACGACAGCGCTGCCCGCGCTCGCGCAGACCAAGCGCTATCCCATCGGAGAGGAAGGCGCCAAGCTCGAGCTCGGCAAGTACTGGAAGCGCCAGCAGGTGAACCCAACGGCTGGTGAAGACCAGTTCCGCTGCACCGAGTCCGCCGCGCGCCGCGACCCCGCGGGGGACGTGTTCGCCATCGTGCTCGAGCATCGGACCTTGGCGGAGAACGACGCCGACTATCGACGACTCCTCGATCTCATGACGATCGTCGGCCACGACGAGCCCTTTCAAGTCCAGCGCGAGGCGCGCTGGACACGCGTGACGCGCGCGTTCACCACCGAGCTCGAGAAGCAGAAGCTCGCGTTCCACGTCGATCTGCTCGTGAGGCCGGGGCTCGTCTATTCGATCGCCTCGTTCGCCGCGGCATCGCGCGCCGCCTGGCTCGCCGAGAAGGCGAACGAAGTCGTGGAAGGGCTGGAGTTCCCTGGCCCTGGTCGTCCATGGGCGGATGGCCTTGCGCCGACGCGCCGACAGGTCGAAGTCGACGGCTTTCGCCTCTCGTTCGAGCTGCGCCCCAGCGTCTGGACGGCCTCCGAGCAAGCGGACGCGCAAGCGTTGCTTGCGCTGGAGGACGGCATGGCGACGTGCGCGCTCTTCGTCTTCGAGGAGACGCATCGCTCGCTCGACGCCGCGCTGACGGCGAGCGCGAAGCTCCTCGCGAAGGACCACGGCGACTTCGTCGAGGTGCGTCGTGAGCCCATCGAGCGCGACGGGTGCCGCTCTCGTCGACTCGTCGGTCGCTCGAGCACGCTGAGCTTCGACGTGATCGCGATCCCGCTCGAGGGCCAACGCACTCTGATGCTGCGCCTGCTGTGGCCCGGAGCTCCTGAGCTCGAGCGCCCGGAGCGCGATCACCTCCTCGCGACGCTCCAGCTCGAGAGCACGGAAGAGGCGCTCCCCGTCATCGAACTCGAGCAGCCCGCGCCGCGCTCGACGCGCTGGCAGCGCTTGCTGGAAAGTAGCGAGCTCGTCGCGACGTTCCCCGTGAACCATCTGAGTCGCCTGCAGGCCCTGCCGGATGGCCGCTGGCTCGCGATCGACTGGAGTAGCGCGAGCGTATGGAGAGCCGATGGCTCCAGCGAAGAGCTGATCGCCCACGAGAACGAGCTCGCGAGTCTCGAGCTCTGGCGCGGGCGCTGGTATGCGACCAATCGAGCGGGCGAGCTGCGCGTCGTCGAGAACGGGAGCTTCGGCGAAGAGCTCCTCGGACACGGCACCGGCCTTGCCTCCACCCAGGAGCATCTCCTGGTCGGTCGCGCCGCCGAGGCGCAACGGGATCCCGCGATGAGCTTCTCCTGGTACGCCAGGCGCTCCGTGCTCGTGCGCCGCGACTCGCGCTATCAGGAGAGCGAGCTGGCAGAGCTCCCCCGCTTCCAGATCTCGGAGATCACGAAGGACGCGGAGGAACGTCGCGTGATCCTGCAGGGCTATGGCCACGATGAACGGCTAGGGAGCTTCGGCGAGCGGCTCTACGTCGTCGAGCTCGCGAACGGCGCCATCTCAAGGGCAGGAGATTGGACCGCGATCCAAGCCATCGTTCCCGCGCCCGGCGGATGGCTCATCACGGGGCGCCCCGCGGAGGAGCGCGCGGGGATCTGGCACGTGCGCGGAGCCGCCGAGCGCGAGCTGCTCCTCGCCGCGCCGGAAGTCCGCGGCGTCGCGCTGCGCGAGGGGCAGCTCGAGTTCGCGCTCTCCTCGGGAACCAGCCACGAGCTGCGGCGCATCGCGCGCGACGCGCTCGCTCGACACGGCATGGTGCAGCCCTTCAGTGCGCCCGATCTCGACGCTCTCGGGCGGCTCCTTCTCGAAGCTCCGGCGCCGCGCACGCGCGCGGAGATCGCGCAGGCAGTCGAGAAGGTCCAAGCTGCCGCGCAGAAGCTCCGCGGCGCGCCGCTGCCGGTGGGCGAGCTCGAGGTCGACGAGCTCTTCGATTCCGTCGTGTTCGGTCCCGGGATCGATGCGCCTGGGCGTGCCCTGCTCACGGTGCTCTGTGCGCATGCCTTGCTCGAAGCCGGCGCGACGTGGGTCGAGCCCGCGCGCGCCGACTGGGCGAGCTGGCTCGCGAGTCGTGCGCCGCAGGACGAGAGCGCGTTCTCGATGGCGGTCCATCCGGGACGGCTGATCGTGAGCGCTCTCGATGACTCGGAGAGCGCATCGCAGCCGCTCGCGCCGACGCTCGCGGTCGCCGATGGACGTCGCATCCTCGTCGGCATCGAAGTCGCGGCCTCGAGCGCGAAAGTCGTCGAGCTCGAGCCGCGCCAATTCGCTTCGGCGATCCAGGCACTCGACGTCGAAGCGCTGCGCAAGATCCTGAGCTCCGTGCCGGAGAACCGCTGCGCGCGTCTCCGCACCTACGGCGAGCTCGAGACCCGCGGGGCCACCGAAGCGCTGGCGGCGATCTCCGCCGATCACGCGCAGCGCTCGCCGGAAGATCGCCGCGCACTGCTCGGCGCGCGCCTCCGTCTCGCGAAGAGCCCCACCGAGCGAAGCGAGCTCTTGCCCGCCATCGAAGAAGCGACGCGCGAACACCCGCGCGACGCGGCGCTCTGGCTGCTCCTCGGCCGCGCGTGCGAGCAGGTCGAGCCGGCGCAGCTCGATCGCGCACGAGCGGCGTACACTCGGGCGCGCAAGCTCGAGCCCTGGGGCGATGTCGGTCAGGCCGCCGAGGCTGCGCTGAAGCGGCTGAAGTAGAGCGCGTAGACCGAACTCACGAGAGGTCGAGCGAGCCCTTCGACGCGTCGAGCGTGATCGGCGGCGCGAAGTCGTCGCCGTCTGCAGCGAAAGCCGCGATCCACGGCAGCTCTTGTTCCTCGACGCAGAGGCCGTCGAGATCACGGGAGGCTTGCCGACCCCCGACGCTAGTCCGGCGCGACACTCACCTCAACTGCAGCAGCGTGCGGCTCGCGCTGCTCGAAGAACTGTGACCACCGCCCGACCCCTACGTCTCCGGAGCGAACTCGTTCCTCCGGAGGTCCGTGTGTCCGTCCGCGACGTGATCGCCATCCTGCGCAGCGACGGCTGGGTTCTGGTTCGCCAGAAGGGTAGCCACCGACAGTTCCATCACGCCACGTCGATCACGCCACGAAGCCAGGCGTGGTCACCGTCGCCGGCGGGTTCAGCGATGATGTGCCCAGGGGTACCTTGAAGAGCCTCTGGAAGCAAGCAGGGCTGCAGCCATGAAATACGTCGTCCTGATCGAGAAGTCGGAGACCGGTTTCGCCGCGTACTCGCCGGACCTTCCGGGATGCGTCGCCACGGGTGCCTCGCCCGAGCAAGTCGCCGCGCGTATGCGCACGGCCGTGGCGCTGCACATCGAGGGCTTGAAAGCCGCGGGAGAACGCGTGCCGCGGCCCGAGACGACGGCGATCTGCGTGGAGGTCGCGAGCTGAGGAGCGCCGAGGAGCGAGCGCCCCAAAGTGCAGCCGCGCTCACGAGAGGTCGATCACGCCCTTCGAACCGTGGAGCGTGCCTTCGAAGCGCAGAGCGTGAGCGGCGGCGCGTTGCTGGCGCCGCTCCGCGAACCGCTGCGCCGCTCGACGCGCGACGCTGCGGTTCGCGATGCCTAGCTCAGATCCCCCCGACCAGCTCGAGCCCCGGCGTGAACGCGATGCCCTGGCTCGCGCCCCCGTCGAGATGCAAGGCCTGCAGATAGAGCAGTCCGCCGCAGAAGAAGGGATCGTTCGGAACCGCCAGGGGCACGCTCGCGCCAGCGCTCGGGATCGCGAGCGAGATCGAGATCGCGGGTAGCACGAGCAGATCACCACCGAGACCGGAGGGGATGCTCACGGCTTCGGCGCCGAAGAGCAGCGCTCCCGCCGTCGCCGAGCCCAGGGCGTTCCCCAAGAGCAGATCGATCGTGGTGCCGAGCAGCGGTGCCGCGGAAGTCGTCAAGCTCGGGATACCGAGGGTACCTGCGTGCCCTGCGCCGTAGGAGTTCGCCGAGGCAGTGCAGCTCGAGGTGAACGCACGGTAGTTCACTCCGGCCTGGGAGAAGTTGTAGAACCCGAAGTGTCCGGCGGGCACGCGGACGTTCAGGTCGAACTCGACGACGGAGTTCACCAGCACGCGCAAGCGCGTCGGCGTGAACTCGAAGCGGAATCGGTACGGCACTCTTCGACCCCAGCCGGTATCGCCGAGCGTCGCCGCACGGGCCAGCTCGGTGACGGAGTCGGTCGCGGTCGAGCAGGGAGCGACATCCAGGTTGAGATGTCCCCAGAGCTCGTCGTCGGTAGGCAGACCGTTCACTCGCGAGACGGCCAACCCGCGTCGAGCGGTGGTCGCGGGCGTGCACCCGCCGTGGTTCCAGCTCTGGGTGATCTGCTTCCAGTCGATCAGGAGATACTCCGAGGCGGGGGTCGTCGTGGCGCCGGGGCGGATGCCGATGACGAAGCCGACGTAGTCGTCGTCGGTTCCGCCCGTGACGGTGAGCTCGCCTTCGAAGGTCCCGCTCGAGGTCTGCTCCGGAGCGTAGAAGAAGGTCACGCTCCCGTTCGTGCTCTGAGTGACGGTGTCGCCCGTGGTGTTCACCGTCCAATTGCTGCTGCCCGCTCCGTAATAGCTCTCCCCGGTCCAGGTGCGGAGATCCACGGGGGTCTGGGCGAGGAGCGACGAACCGAGGACCAAGGCGGTGGCTCCGGCGTGAAGGAGGAAGCGAAGAGAGCGCGACATGAGAGGCTCCGGTAGGCGGCGGTGAGGTGCGGCCCTCGGCTCCTGCCGGCGACCGCTTGCGCTGGACCAAGCGCCGTTGCCTCGACCCCGGGGCCAAACATTCGCGGACTTGCCGCTCGACCTCGATCTCGCGCCGCGCCGTACCCCCGAGGCAGGAGAGCTCGGCCTTCAGCGCGCCAGCTCGCGCCAGCGCTGCGCACTTGCCGCATCGCCCTCGGCCTCCGCCAGCGCCCCCAGGGCCCCGGCGGCCTCTCGTTTTGCATCTTCCTGGCCGAGCTCCCCTCCGAGCTCGAACGCGCGCTCCCAGGACGAGCGTGCGTCCGCGAGCGCCCGCTGCTCGCGCTGCACGGCGCCGAGCCGCAGCAGATGCGTCACCCAAGCCGAGCGCGCTTCGATCGTGCGCGGGTTGTCCGGCCCGAGCGTGCGCTGCAGCCCGTCGATCGCCGAGGCGAAGGGCTCCGCCGCCTCCAGGCAGCGTCCGCGACTCGTCATCACGCGCGAGAGCGAGGCGAGCGCGTACCACGTGTCGGCATGATCGCCCCCGCGGAGCGAGCGGAAACGCTGTACCACGTCGCGCAACGCCTCTTCGGCTCCGGCGAGGTCGCCCCGCGCCTCGAGCACTTGGCCGAAGCTCTGGACCGCCATCACCGCCTGCGGATGCTCCTTGCTCATCGCTTCGGCCTGCGTGGCGATGATGCGCCGGTACAGGGCCTCCGCTTCCTCCAGACGCTGCGTCTTCTGATAGCCGCGCGCGAGGTAGTTCTCGATGCCCAGCGTATCCGGGTTCTTGGGACCGAGCACGGCGCGGGCCTTCTCTACGAGCGGCTCGAGCGCTGCGATGAGGGCGTCGTATTCCCCCCGATGGAGATGCACCGCGGCGAGCTTGCGCGCGGCGGCGATCGCGAGGGGATGATCTTCGCCATAGTCCTCGCGAGCCATCGAATAGGCGCGCTCGGCGTGCGTGCGCGCTTCCTCACTCTGTCCGAGAGTCAGCAAGATCTGCGAGAGATTCCCGTGCGTCTGCAGGACCGCCTTCGTGCGCCCCGCGGCCTCATCGAGCGCGAGCAGGCCTCGCAGCGCGGCGGCGGCCTCGGCCGGGCGACCGCGATCGAAGGCGATCTTCGCCCGCAGATCGAGGACGAAGCGCGCGAGCGGGTGCTCCGGTCCCTTGGAGGCGCGCGCACGGGAGTCGAGCTCCTCCAGTACGGGTTCCAGCTCCGTGAAGCGGCCCTGCCGCGCGCGTAGATCGGCGAGGATCGAGAGCATGTCGACGTAGCGCCAATCGTCCGCGGCGAAGTGCTCGCGACCGAGCTCGAGCGCGATCATCAGATGCGGCTCCGCCGCCGTGAAATCTCCGAGCCCGAGATAGCACTGCGCGATGATGCGCCGGAGACGAGCGGCGACGACGGGGAAGGCCGCCACGGACGCGAAGCGCGGCTCGATCACGCCGAGCACATCGACGACGCGCACCTCGCGTCCGGCCTTGGACGGTTCCACGGCGAGCAAGAGATCGGAGAGGAACTCGCCGACCGCGCTCGCTTCCGCGAGCGCAGCTTCCGCGTCCGCGCGCGCGCGGCGATGACTCTCGGCGAGCTCCTCCGCGAGGGTTCGCTGCACGCGTTCCGCCTTCGCCGCAACCTTCGCCTCGTCCCTGGCGGTGCGTGCGCTGAGCAAGCCCACGAACGAAGCCACGCTGCCGGCGAGCAACGCGAGGATGGCGAACGCGGCAGCGCCGAGGAGCGCGCGATGCCGCCGCGCCGCCGTCGCGATGCGGTAGCGCAGGGTCGGCGGCCCGACGCTCAGCGGCTCGCGCGCGAGGAAACGGCGCACGTCGAAGGCGAGAGCATCGACGGTCGGATAGCGGCGCTCGCGATCGCGCTCGAGGGCGTGGCCGACGATCCAGTCGAGCTCGATCCGCAGGGTCTCGCGAGCCCTCCGGCGCCGCCGTCGCGACGGCGGCTCGATCGCATCGTTGCGCACGCGGCGCACGAGCTCCGCGATGGAAGGCTCCTGACCATCGCTGCCATCGGTCGGGCGCGAATCGGTCAGCAGCTCGTAGAGGATCACCCCGAGAGACCACACATCGGTGCGCGTATCGACGTCGCCCTGCTCGTCGAGCTGCTCCGGGCTGGCGTACGCCGGCGTTCCGAGCAGGATCCCGGTGGTCGTGAGCGGAGCTCCTGCATCGCTCGACTCCAGCAGCTTGGCGATGCCGAAGTCGATGACCTTGGCCCACGGCGCGCCCTCGGAGCGCGAGACGAGCACGTTGGCGGGCTTCAGGTCGCGGTGCACGACGCCCCGCCGATGCGCGTGGGCCACCGCATCGCACACCTGCAGGAAGAGCTCGAGCCGCGCCTGCAGCGTCAGGTTCTCGCGGGCGACGAAGCGCGTCAGCGGCAGCCCCTGCACGAGCTCGACCACGACCCACGGCCGACCGCTCT
Organism: Planctomycetota bacterium; assembly: GCA_016793245.1. Lineage (GTDB taxonomy): Bacteria > Planctomycetota > UBA1135 > UBA1135 > JADKAF01 > JADKAF01. Next base: position 45,006 of record JAEUHW010000260.1, on the reverse strand, counting down.
CGAGCGCACCGGCATCCAACACGCGCGTGACGTGCGGGTGATCGAGACGCGCGAGCGTCTGGCGCTCCGCGGCGAAGCGCGTCAGCAGCGCGCGCGAGTCCATGCCGGGCTTCAGGAGCTTCAGCGCGACCTCGCGCTGGATCGGAGCCGCTTGGCGCGCGCGATACACCTCGCTCGATCCCCCTTCGCCCAAGAGCTCTTCGATGACATAGGGCCCGACCGTCGCTCCGCGCTCCAACCTGCGGACCGAGGGCGGAAGCTCGGCTTCCGAGCGGAGGAAGTCACCGGCGTCGGCGTCGGCGGCGAGCAGCGCGCAGGCCTCCGCGAACAAGTCGGCATCTTCGCCGCAGGCGGCGCGCAAGAACGCCTCGCGCACGGCCGGCGGCTGCTCCAAGGCGTCGCCGGCGACGGTCTTCAATCGTTCCCAGGAGTCATCCATCGAGATCGACCTCGCGATCCGGCGTGCGGCGAGCGCATCCGCCGATGCTCCTGCAAGGTGCTACACTCGAGCAAGCAAGGCCACGAAAAGGCATTTCCTACGGCTCGAGCTCGATCGCGATGACCCCTTCGGATGCCGACGACCGCAATGCTGGCGACGTCACGCGGCTCCTCCGTGCCGCGGAAGCCGGGCGCGAGGGGTCGCAGGACGCGTTGCTGGCGGCCGTGTACGGCGAGCTCCAGACGATCGCCCGCGCGGCCGTTCGCGGGGAGCGCAGCGGCGCGACCTTGCAGGCGACGGCGCTGGTGCACGACGCCTGGCTGCGCCTCCAGCAGTCCGCGCCGAGCTTCGCCGATCGCCGCCATTACTTTCGAGCGGCGAGCCGCGTGATGCGGCAGCTCCTCGTCGAGCGCCACCGTCGCCGCCAGCGCTTGAAGCGCGGCGGTGAGGTGCCGCGCAGCGACGCGCTCGACGAGCTGGAGATCGAGGCGCCCGCCGAGCTCGCCACCGTGGACCTGCTCGCGCTCGACGAGGCCCTGACGGCGCTCGAGGAACGCGATCCGCGCATGGCGCAGATCGTGCAGCTCCGCTTCTTCGCGGGTCTCTCCGTCGAGGAGTCCGCGGCAGCGCTCGAGGTGTCGGAGCGCACGATCAAGCGCGAGTGGGCCGTCGCTCGCGCTTGGCTCTTCCGGCAGATGGGCTGAGGCTCGGCACCTCGCGGTGCCGACCGCGCTCACGATCCAGCCGCGCTCAGAGGATGTCGAGCAAGCCCTTCGACGCGTAGAGCGTGATCGGCGGCGCGATGTAGTTGAAGTCGGCGGCGAAGGCCGCGTTCCACGGGAGCTCCTGCTCCTCGACGCAGAGACCCAGGCCGACCAACGCGAACGCGCGGACGAGCGCGGACTTCGTCTGGTCCTCGCAGAGCACGAGCAACGCTTCGGCGGCCGAGGCGCCTCCGATGCGGCCAAGGGCCTCGGCGAGCGGCGCGAGCGTGGTCGTGGTCTTGCCGGCCTTCATCAGCTCGAGCAGCGACGGCACGGCATCGCGGTCGCCGAGCAGGGTCAACCCGATCGCGAGCTCTCCGACCTCTTCAGGCTCGCGCGAAGCGCGAGGCAGGGCCGCGCGCAGCAGCGCCTTCGCCTCCGGATCGCCGATCAGGCCCAAGGCGACGGCGAGATGGCCGCGATGACGCGGAACGGAGGACGCCGCGAAGTCCTCGCGCAGCTCCTTCGCGAAATCGACGTCGCGGGCGAGCCCGCTCGCGATGGCGAAGGCCGCGCGGATCTCGCTCGCCTTGGTGCGGCGGAAGCCCTCGCGCAGCGCGAAGCGCATCGACATCGGGACCTCGCCGCGCTCGATCGCCGCGCGCGCGGCGAGGCCGAGACCGATGGCGGCCCAGGGGCGATCGAGGTGCGGTCCGTGCAGGACTTCGCGCTCGAGCGCCTTCAGCGAGTCGGCGTCCTCGAAGCGCGCGATCGTGAGCGTCGTGAACGCGCGCTCGCCCGGGCCCTTCGCGCGCCGACGCGCGAGCTCGAGGGATTGCAGCGCGGCCGTGCGTTGCGCGGCGTCCAGCTCGGGAGCGAAGGCCCCCATCACCAAGGCCGCCGAATCGCGCACCGGCCAATCGAAGACCTCTTCGCGCAGCACTTCGCACAGCGTGTTCGCCCAGACGCCGCGACCGATACGGCCGCCGGCGGTGGCCACCTGCGCGCGCACCAGCGCATGTCGATCCTTGGCGCGCAGGAGCTCCTGGAGCCGCTCGAGCACGAGCCCGCGCTCGGCGCCCTCGCCGTGCTTCATGATCCCGAGCGCGGAGATCACCGCGGCCTCGAGCTCCGCGAACGCGAGCGCGCGTCCGTCGAGCATGTCCAGCAAGTGCTTCCGGACGAGCATGGAGCCGCTCTCGTCCCACGCCGTGTCCCTGCGTTCGAGCAAGAGCGCGAGCGCATACGCGGCGAAGGAGCGCGTGCGCACGTCGGTGGTCGTGTTAAGCGTCGCTTCACGCGCCGCGGGCGCGTCCTCGAGGATCGCGAGGAGGAGCGGGAGCGAGCTCGGCTCGCCGAGCCACCCCAACGCGAGCGTCGCGGTCTCGCGGATCTCCTGCACGGGTGAGCGGAGGTGCGCGCGGAAGAGCTGCGCGGTCGCGTTCGGCTGCCACGCGAGCTTGCTCGCGGCGATGAGCAAGCCGCTCAGCTCATCGACGCTGATCGCAGCACCCGGCGCGAGCAGCGCGTGCAAGCGCGCGCCGATCCGCGCGCGCAGCGCTTCCTCGAGGCGCGGCTTCGCGACGAGGGGCCCATCCTCGACCGCGCTGTCGAGCGCGCGGCTCAGGCGGCGCAGGTCGAGGAAGCGCATGCGGTTCGCGATCCACCAGTAGTCCCAGGCATCGATGGGCAACGAGATGTCGAGCCCGGCCGACATCGAGCTCCCGCTGCTGCCCGCGGTGGCGCTTCCGGCCCCGCTGTTGCTGCTGGAGGTGCCGGTGTCGGTGCTGGCCTTCGGAGGAGGCGGAGCGGAGACCGCGGGCGCCGTAGAGCTAGAGCCCGGGGGGACCAGGGTTCCACCGGCGCCGCGATACTGGCCACCGTGGGCGAAGGCCGCGGAGCCGAGGATCGATAGCGAGAGACCAACGGAGAGGAGAGAAACGCAAAAGCGCGCCGTCATGGCAGAACTCGACCAGGAACGCCGGAGCAGGGACCGCGGCGCACGGAATCGGGACGAGCTCGGGAACATAGCGCGGGCCAGCACGCGGGTCACGTAACCGCGCGGCAACTTCGTCGGAACTCTCGTTCAGGTTCCCGGAAAGGGCACCGCAGCTCCGCCCTCGCGGCGCTGCGGCATCTGAGCTCCGAGGTTGGAGAGCGCCGCGCCGAGCTCGCGCGCGAGCGCCTGCGTTCGCTCGGGATCGCTGGCGGAGAGATCGCGCGCTTCGCCGAGGTCGCGCACGAGATCGAAGAGCTCGAGCCTCTGCGTCGCGTGGTCGTAGACGAGCTTCCAATCGCCGCGGCGCAGCGCCGAGTAAGGGCCAATGCCCGGGCCCTTAGGACCCCAGACGTGCGGGTAGTGCCAGACGAGCGTGCGCTCTGATGCAATGCTCTGGGGCTCCCGCAGCGAGGGAGCGAACGAGCGCGCGTCGCGCGAGCGACGTTCCTCGGGAGCAGCACCGGCGATCTCGAGCAAGGTCGCGAAGAGGTCCTCGACGATCACGGGATGCGCGCAGCGTTCCCCGCGCGGCGCCACACCCGGCCAGCGCACGACGAGAGGGATGCGCAGGCCACCTTCGCGCGAAGAGCCCTTGCCGCTCGCGAGCGGGCGGTTGTGCGTGTGCGCCTCGCCGCCGCGGCTGTTCGCGCTGAGACCGCCGTTGTCGGAGAGGAACGCGATCGCGGTGCGCTCGGCGATGCCGCGCGCCTCGAGATGCGCGAGGAGCTTCCCGAGCGAGTCGTCGACGCCTTCGATCAGCGCCGCGTACTGCGCTTCCTTCTCGTCCAAGCCCTGCTCGCGGTAGCGCGCGATGAAGCGCGCGTCGGCGGAGAACGGCGTATGCACCGCGTAGTGCGCGAAGTGCAGGAAGAAGGGCTTCCGCTGCGCGAGCGCGCGATCGATCTCGCGGAGCGCCTCCTCGGTGAGCACATCGGAGAGGAAGCGCTCGGAGCCGTGGTAAGGCTCGAGGCCCGGCACGTCCCAGACGCGCTCGGGTCGCTTCGGATCGGCGAAGTTCTCGCGCGCGAGATAGCTCGCGGGAGCGCCCGCCGCGTGACCCGCGACGTTCACGTCGAAGCCCAGGCGACGCGGGTCGGAGCCGGGCGTGCCGATCGCGCCCCAATGCGCCTTGCCGACGTGGATCGTCGCGTAGCCCGCGCGCTGCAGGAGCCGCGGGAGCGTCTCCACGCAGAGCGCGCGCGGCGTCGCGGGATCGTCGCTGAGCCCGTTCACGTTCCACTCCGGCATCGCGAGCGTCGGGTGCGCGCCGTCGGTCGGCGTGTCCCTCCGCAGGATCCAGTTGGTCACGCGATGGCGCGCGGGATGGAGGCCCGTCATCAAGCTCACGCGCGTCGGCGAGCAGACGCAATGCGCGTACGCTTGCGTGAAGGCGACGCCGCTCGCGGCGAGCGCCTCGAGCGCCGGCGTTCGATAGCGCTCGTTCCAGATCGTGCGCTCGGAGTGGAACGCGTAGCTCGCGTCCTGCCAGCCGAGATCGTCGACGAGGAAGACGATCAAGTTCGGCGGCGGCGCCGTCGGCTCTTGCGCCGCGAGCGCACCGCAGACACCAAGGAGCAGAGCGAGGATGCTGCGCATGTCACTGTACAGAAAAGGTGCCAGGCACCTTTTCTGTACAGTGCCCGGGAGTGGTGGGTTCTACTCTCGCGGTAGGAGGCCTGCCATGAGTCAGCGGAATCGCTTCGGCTTGCTCGGACTCGGTCTCGCGCTGCTGATCGGCGTCGTGCTCTGGCTCGGCTTCGGAGCGAGCGACGGCGGAGAAGATGCGCTGCGGCCAGCGCTCGCTCCGCAGTCCGAGCCAGGCGAGCGCCTGTCGAGCGCGGCACTCTCCACCACTTCGCGCGAGCGGCGCGCCGCGGAAGGAGAGCCGTCGCTCGCGGAAGCGCGCCCGTCGGAGATGAGCGCGCCGGCGGCGTCGGCGTTGGCGACGCTGCGCGTGCGCGTCGTGCAGGGCGAGAAGCAGGAGCCCGCGCCCGGCGTGCTGGTGAAGCTGCGGCCGCGCGGCTCCGACGAGCTCTTCGATCTCCGTGCGCGGGAGGCCGATGCCCAGGGCCAAGCGCTCTACGAGAACCTCTCCGCGGGTCGCTACGTGGTGATGGTGTGGCGCGGCGAGGACCAGGCGTACCAGGCCTTCGAGCTCGCGCCGGGAGAAAATGCGGAGCGCACCCTCGCGCTTGAAGGCAAGGTGCGGATCCGCGGCGTCGTCGTCGATGAGCACGAGCAGCCCCTTCCGGGCGCGGAGGTGCTCGTCGCGAGCTGGGGTGGCGGCGAAGCGCAGCGCTTGGCGATCACCGATGCGCGCGGGCGCTTCGATCTGCCGTGGATGCACACGCACGTGCACGTCGGGGCGCGGGCCGCCGGCTATGCGGCATCTCCGCTCACGACCTGCACGGCTTCCGAGCACGCGACGGTGGAGCTCGTGATCCGCCTCACGGAGCGCGCCGCCGAGCTGCGCGGCATCGTGTTCGATCCCGAGGGTCGCCCGGTCGACGGCTCGCTCGTGCAAGCGGGCACGACCGAGCAAGCGCATCGCGAGCTCCCCGACGGAACCTCGGCGATGGGGCCGCGCGAAGCGCGCACGCGCACCGATGCCGAAGGTCGCTTCCACTTCCCCCACCTCGCCGTCGGCCCCTGTCCGCTCGAGGTGCGCCTGCGCGAGCTCTCGTCGCATCGCGAGACGCTCGAGCTCCGCGCGGGCGGCGAGAACTTCGTCACCGTGCATCTTCAGCGCGGCGCGGAGCTCTTCGGCACGGTGCGCGACGAGAGCGGCTCGCCGCTGCCGAAGGTCGAGCTCGCGATCGGCGCGTGGGACAGCATCGCGCGCCAGCGCGTCGAGTCGCAGGAGGACGGGGGCTATCGATTCCGCGGGCTCGGCTCGGGCGAGCACGATCTGCGCGTGCGCGGCGAAGCGCACGGCACGCTGTCGCTGAAAGTCGAGCTCCGCGCCGGCGCGGAGACGCGCTGCGACCCCACCTTTCCTCTCGCGTTCTCCTTCCGCGGCCGCGTCTTCGACGAGAACGGCGCACCGCGCTCCCAGGTGATGGTCGAGGTGCAGTCGGAGCGCAGCGACGAGCCCGAGCCGTGGTACCGCTTCGAGAACACCGGCGAGGACGGGCGCTTCGCGCTCGAGGGCTGCCGACGCGATCAGACGCTGCGGCTCTCGTTCCGTCGCCAGTCGGTGTTCCCCGAGCTCGTGCTGCGGAACGTCGTGCCGAGCGAGAGCGAGCTCGAAGTGCGTTTGCCTCCGCCGCACTGGATCCGCATCCGCGGTCGCGTGGTTGCACCGGACGGCAGCGTGCCGACCAACGTGCAGCTCTCCCCGTGGAAGTCCGACGGCAACGGATCGCCCGTGGAGACCGCGGATCCGAAGACCGGCGCGTTCGACCTCGGCCCCTATCCCGTCGGCGAATACGGCCTGCGTATCCAGGCCGCTGGCTTCTCCCCGCTCGCGATCGATCCTCGCAAGCTCGAGCCGAACGAGATCTGGGACATCGGCGACCTCACGCTCGCTAAGTGATCCCGTTGCACAGTAAAGGTGCCTGGCACCTTTACTGTGCAACAGGTCAGCGGGTGCGGCGCCAGACGGCCCAGCGCTCGGGCCAGGGGCGGCCGGGAGCGGAGGCGGTGACGGGCTCGTCTTGGAGAAGCTCGAAGTCGGCGCCGAGCGCGCGCGAGAAGTCATGCGCGTCGAAGCCGAAGGGCGGACCGCCTTCCGAATGCGGCTTGCCGACGGGGAAGACGAGGGCCACGCAGAGGCCGCCTATGCGCAGCGCGCGCCGCGTGAGCGCGCCGTGCGCGGCGCGCTGCGCGACGTCGATCGCGCAGAAGAAGGTGTGATCGAACACGAGATCGAAGGGCTGCTCCGGCGTGTACGCCAGCGCATCCGCGACGAGGAACGCGCCGCCGAGTGCGGCGAGCTGCGGCGCGAGCACGGGCTCGAGATCGGCGACACCGTCGATCGCCGTCACCTGCCAGCCGGCGCGCGCGAGCGCCACCGCGTCGTAGCCGCGACCGCAGCCGGCCACCATCGCGCGACGCATCGTGGAACGCCGGGAATCGAGCTCACCCGCGGCGAGGCGGCGCGCGAGCTCCGGATGCGGTCCACCCAAGTCCCACGGCGTGTCGCCCGTGGCGTAGCGTTCGGTCCAGGTCATCGGAGGCGTTCCTCGCGAATGCGCAGAGAAAGCGAGAGAGCACCGCCAGGGTAGCAAACCCCGGCGGTGCTCTCGATGCGTGCGTCAGAGCGCGCGCGCGAGCGGGATCACTCGCTCTTCGCTTCGCTCACCGCGACCTTCAGGTTGAAGGAGCCGCTGCGCTCCATCGAGGTCTCGATGTCCATCGACTCACCGTCGCGGCCTTCGCGCGTCATGCTCGTCTCGGAGTCCATCTCGAACTCGCCTTCGAGCTCCAAGCTGACGATGCACTTCTTCGCGAGATCGACGACGAGCTTGCCCTCGACCGTGCACTCGACGTTCGCCGTGCCTTCGACCGCGGGAGCCTGACCACCCTGCTCGCCGCCGCGACCACCGCGACCGCCACGACCGCCCATGCCGCCGGCCATGCCGACGCCGAGCTCGGTCGGATTGCCTTCGCCCGAGGCCTTCGCCTTGAACGAGATCGTGGCGAGCCCTTCGGACACGCCCTCGAGCTTGCCGTTCGCTTCGAGCGTCAGCTTCTCGTTCATGAGATAGCCCAGGCCTTCGTTGCCCTGCATGCCGCCACCCATGCGGCCGCCGAAGCCGCCCTGGCCGCGACCGCCGCGTCCGCCGCGACCACCGCCGGCGGCGTCCGCGCCTTCTTCACCCTGCGCGGCGCGCGCCATCGGGTGCTGCAGGTTCGCCATCGCGCTGCGCAGCGTCTTGCTGAGATCGTACTCAGCGCCCACGGCGACGGCCTTCTCCGGCAGGAGACCCATCACGTCGGTGCGGACCTTCAGGCCGCGCGCGAGGCGCTCTTCCAACGCGGCGCCATCCTCGTCGTTCTCGTGCGCGACGACCTTGTCGCCGTCCTGCGCGAGGAAGAGCTTCTTCCCTTCGAGCGCGCCCTCGATCTCGGTCTCCATCTCCTCGCCGTCGCGGCCCGGCATCGTCATCGAGCCGGAGAGCTTGGTGTAGGTGCGCTGGACCTTCGTGGCGATTCCCTTGTCGTTCGCGTCGAGGACCGTCTCGTCGAACTCGATGGTCTGCTTCGCGCTGGTCGTGCGGTCACCGCCGCCACCGCCGCGCTCCTCGCCGTTGATCGTCATCGTCATCGAGGTCGACGACTCCGACGAGCTCTCGATCTTCGTGCGCAGGGCCTTGCCCTTCTGCGCCGGGGTCTGGACGGTGTGTTCTTGGGCCAAGGCCAAGCTGGGCAGCGCCAGCGTGAGCAGCAACGCGCGGGTCTTCATGATCGGATGTCCTGTGCCCCGCTCGGGGCAGCATCGAGGTAAGGGAGAGTCGAGAACGAGGGTTGAGTGGAGCAGGAAGGAGCGCGCTCACGCATCCTTCGAGAGAGAAACGCGGGCGCGCGCGCCATCGGCGTGGCGCACCGTGAACGATTGCTGGCTGCTCGACGCGCCGCGAGCGACCACCAGACGGTAGCGTCCCTCGGGGTAGGAGCCCAGCGCGTAGATGCCGTCGAGCTGGCGTCCGCCGCTGCTGAAGCCGCCGCGGCCGCCACCTTGCGAAGGGAAGGTCCCGAGGAGCTCGTCGCCATCCCCGCGCACTTCGATGCGCGCATCGGGGACCGGCTTGCCCTCCGCGTCGACGATCTCGATCGAGAACGCGACGCCGCGCGCGACGCGGAAGGTGCGCTCGACCTCGGCGCCCGCCGCGATCGCGACCGAGCCGCCGGCCGTCGTGGCGAAGCCGCGCGCGGTGATGCGCGCGTCGTAGAGCCCGGCGGCGAGACCTTCGACGCGCCCGGCACCTTCGCGATCGCCGCCGCCGGACTGCTCGATCGAGCGCGTCGCACCTTCGCTGCCCTGCAGCGTGACGCGCGCGTTCGGCACAGGCTGTCCCTGATCGTCGACGACCTTGAAGACGAGCGTGCCGCCCGCGACGAACGCGAGCTCGAGTCCATCGCGCGAGGCGTCGGCCGCGAGCTCGACGTCCTGCGACACGGCGCCGAGCACCTCGGCTGCGGCCGGCGCCGGTTCACCTTCGGCTCCGCCGCGCGCGTTGCGACCACCCGGACCGCCGTTGCCGCCACGCGGTGGCTCGGCGACCAAGCGATAGAGCCCCGGCTCCAGGCTCTCGAACGCGAAGGCACCCGTGTCGCGATCGACCTGCGCGCTCGAGACTTCGCGACCCGCGCCCGAGGACTCGACCGCGAGCAAGCGCACTCGCACGTTGCGCAGGTTGGCGCTCGGCGCGCTCACGCGGCCCGCGATACGCCCGCCGGGCAAGGTGAACTCGCGCTGCGTCTCACCGGCTTGTTCCAACGCGACTTCCACGCCGGCGCCGCCACCGCTCGGGCCGCGGTTCGCGCGACGCCCGCGCCCTTCGCCGCTGGTCTCGTCGGCGCTCGCGACCTGGAAGCTCAGACGATGCGTGCCGAGCGGCAGCTCGTCGAAGCGGAAGCTGCCGTCCTCGCCGATGCGCGCGCTCAACATGCGACCGCCGCCCGAGACGGTGAGGCGCGCGGTCCCGCCGCGCACGACGGAGTCCCCTCGCTTCAAGGTGCCGACCAAGCTCGCGAGCGGCTCGTCCGAGGCGTCGAAGTCGACGACGACGGTCTGGCCGGGCTGCACCTGCACGGTCTTCGTGCTGCCGACGATCTCTCCGCCGCCGCGACCGCCGCCGCCGCCGTTCGAGAGCGCGACCATGTACTCGCCGGGCTGCAGGCGATCGATGCGATAGCGCCCGCTGGCATCGGTGCGCGCGGGTCGCCCGCCGCCGAAGCCGCCGCGACCGCCACGACCGCCGCCGCCGCCGGAACCCGCGATGCTCGCGAGCACCGTCGCGCCTTCGCGCGGCGCGCCCTGCGCATCGACCACGGTGCCCGTCACGATGCCGCCCGGCGTGAAGACGACGCGGTAGTCCTCGACGATCTGGCCTTCCTTCAGCTCGGTGGCAGCCCCCTGACCGCTCGGGAATTCCGGATGCTCGCCGCGGAGCGTGATCTTGCCCGCGGCGAGATCGGCGATGACGAAGCGCCCGAGATCATCGGTGCGCGCGTTGAAGCGCAGGTTGCGGAGCTGATCGCGCATCCCCGCGTCGCGTCCGCCGCCATCGCGCAGCGCACCGAAGTCGAACTCCACCGTGATCTCCGCGCCGCCGATCGGCCGCGAGCCCACGCTCTCGACCGCGAGGCCGCGGATCTCGGCGCCCGGACGCAGGGCGACGAGGACCTCGGTCGCGGCGCCCGGTTGCTCGACGACGACGTCGACGCTCGCGGAGGCGAAGCCCTTCGCCTGCACGAGCAGCGTGTACTCGCCCGGCGCGACGTCGACGAGGGCCACGCGCGACGCGGGCCAGGTGAACTTCTCGGTGCGCTGCGGGAAGGGCATCTCGCCGCCGAGCAGCGAGAGCGTCACTTGCTCGGACGGCGCGCTGCCTTCCGGATACGCGAGCTCGGCGACGATGCTCGCCGTCGGCGCGACGAGCAGCTCGACCACGTCGGGCTGACCGGCGACGGCCGCTCCGAGCTCCTTGCCGCCGCGCAGACCCGTCTCGGTCTCAGCATCGAGGCGCGCGATCTTCCACGAGGCCGGAACGTCGAGCATCTCGAAACGCCCGCGCCCGTCGCTCACCGCTTGCGGCACGCGCTGGCCCATGCCGCGGAAGAGATCGCGCATCATGCCGCCGCGACCGCCGTCGCCGCCCGGTCCCGCCATGCTGGCGAAGTCGAAGCCCAGGTTCTCCTCGGCTTCGCGAACTTCGCTGGCGGTGACCACGGCGCCCGCCACGGCGCGCCCGTCGGCGAGCTTCACGAAGCCTTCGATGCGGCGCGCGGGATCGAGCTCGATCGCGAGCTCGTCGTGGCTGCCGAAGCGCACTTGGAAGCGCTTGTCCATCTGGGGCACGTAGCCGGCGGCGACGAACTCGCCGCGATACGCGCCGTCGCCGAGGCCGCGCAGCACGAACACGCCCGACGCATCGGTCGTCGCTTCGAGGAAGCTCTCCGCCGTGGCGAGCATGCGCGTGAAGCCGCCGAAGCCGCCGCGGCCGCCGAAATCGCTTGGCGCGTTCTCGCCGCGTCCACCGCGACCGCCGCGGCCGCCTTCGTTGCGACCGCCGCGCTCGCCGCCCGCGGCCTCCGGCTCGGAGGCCGGACCTTCGTAGGCGATGCGCACCTGCGCGTTGCGGATCGGCGCGCCGGAGCGATCGCGCACCAGGCCGCGCACCTCGATGCCGGGATCGAGCGCGAGATCGACGCGCTGCTCGACGCCGGGCTGCACGTCGACCGGCGGCGCCGCGAAGGTCGAGATGCCGGGCGCCACGATCCATACCTGGTAGCGCGAGCCCTCGCCCGCCGGCAGGCCATCGAAGGCGAAAGCGCCCTCGGCATCGAGCTCGGCGCCGCGCATCATCTGGCTCGGATCGAAGCCGCCTTGGCGGAACGGTCCGCCGCCGCGACCGCCGCGGCCGCCGAAGAAATCGCCGCCGCCGCCGCTGGAGGAGAGCAGCGCGAGCGCGGGCTTCTGCGGCTTCTCGGGCAGCGCGACCTTGCCGGCGATGCGCCCGCCGAGGGCGACCTCGAGCACTTCCTCGCGACGGCCGAAGATCGGCTCGGAGGTGCGCACGAGGTAGTAGAAGGGATCGTCGATGCTGACGAACCAGCCTTCGTGATCGCCGGGCACCGCGAAGCGCCCGCCGTCGTCGGTGCGCACCTTGGCGAGCTCGCCGAAGCCGGCCGAGCCCTTCGCCTTCAGCGCATCGTCGAGTCCGGGCACGAAGCGTCCGAGCATCTCGCTGCGCAGGTTCCAGCCGCGGAGCTGCGCGCGGAGCGGATGCTGCGTCGAGAGGCGCAGCGCGAGGTTCGGCACGCCGACGCCGTCGCGGTCGCGAACGACGCGCCCGCTCGAGGCGCGACCGGCGCGCGACGCGTCCGGAGCCAAGAGCTCCGCGCTCGCGCCGCTGCCGCGCAGCACGTTGGCTTCCGCGCGCAGACCGCCGTCGGCGGCGCCTTCGCCGGCGACGAGCGGAGCGAGGCCGCCGCGCTCGCGCGCGGCACCCGTGAGCTCTCCCTCACCCGAGGAGTCATCGCTCAGGACGAAGACGGCGACCGCGAGGACCGCGGCGAGACCGGCCGCGCCGGCGAGGAAGTGCAGGGGGCGCATGAGCAGTGAGGACTCGTGATCGGTGCGAGACGCGCGAGGAGCGCTGCGCGCATCGTGGGGGAAAGTCGTCGGAGAACGCCTAGAGCTGCCCGGCCGAGGGAGGCGTGGTTCAGCGGCGGGCTTTTTCGCGCCGCTCGCCAGCGGCGGGTGCGCTCGGCGGGACCTCGGGGGTCCAGGGCGCGAGCTCGGCCGTGAGCGTCGAACCGGCGAGCGCCGGCGAAGCCTCGCCGCTGCTCACCGAGACCTGGCCGCGATAGAGCTGCCCGCTCTCGTCGCGGGCGACGAGCTCCAAGGTCCAGCTCCCCGAACCGACCACCACCGCGCGAGGCGCTTCGCTCCGCCGCCCCTTCGAGGCCCCTGGACCTCGTCCGCCTCGTTCGCGGCGCTCGCCGCTGGGCCTGGTCTCCGCGAAGCCCGCATGGAGCAACTCGAGCGCGACCCCCGCAGGACCCTGCGCCACGAGCGGTCGAGCGGCATCGGTCGCGAGGGCGATCTCGACGAGGGCTCCCTCGAGCTCCAGCTCCCGCAGATGCAGCACGCCATCTTCGGTGCGCGCCATCAACCGATAGCGCCCCGGAGGCAGCGCCGCGAAGCGCGCCGCCTCGCCGGTCGCGACGCGACCCCGTCGCTCGATCTCGTCGAGCGGGGCTCCGACGCCGCGGAGCTCGAGCGCCGCGGCCGTCGCGAGCTGGCTCTGGAGCACCAGCTCGACGCGCCCTTCGGGCAGAGGATCGACCTCGAGCGTGCAGCGCTCGTCGGCTCCCGGCGCGAGCTCGAGCTGCAGGAGAGCGGCGATCCCGCGCTCCAGGGCCGCGACCGAGTTCGGTCCGGGGACGCCGAGAGACCAGGTCCCCGGGGCGAGGTCGACGAAGGCGAAGCGCCCTTCGGCGTCGGTCGCCGCGACGCGCGCCCCGTTCCCGCGCGCGAGGACCATGCGAGCGGCGAGCGGCGCGCCGCTCCGATCGCGGAGGACGCCGGCGAGCTGCGCCGCCGGCGCGAGCTCGAGCACCTGCACCTCGCCACCGGGGGCGAGCTCGAGCTCGAAGCTGACTTCGCCGTAGCCCTCGCGCTGCACGCGCACCTGAGCGCGGCCGACGCGGAGCCCCGCGAGGAGCAGCTCGCCCTCGGCGTCGCTGAGCGCGGCGCGCGGCCGAGAGCCGAAGACGGGGCCGCCGTCGCCACGACCAGCGCCGCGCCCGCGACCGTGGTCGACTTCGACGAGCGCGCCGACGATGCGGCGCGAACTGCCGCGCTCGACGAGGCGCGCGCGGAGATCGACCGTCTCGCGCGCGGGCTCTCGCGCGACGCCACCGCGCTCGGCCTCGCGCGGCGCGCGCGGCGCCAGCGCGAGCTCGACCCAGCCGACCTCGCCGCGGAGGAGCTCCAAGCGCTGCATGGCGATCCCGCCGGCGCCGCGCGCCAGCACTTCGATCGCGCCCGCGCCGAGCTCGCGGAAACGGAAACGCCCTTCGGCGTCGGTGCGCACGGGGGCGTCGCCGGCGCGCGTGAGCGCGAACGCGAGCGCGCCCTCGACCGGAGCGCCCGCGGCATCGCGGACGACCCCTTCCAGCGCGGCGCCGAGCTCGAGTCGCAGCGCGAGCGGCTCTGCCGCGCCGGCCTCGATGTCGAAGATGCGCTGCGCGGGTTCGCAGCCGTCGGCGCGCACCTCGAGGCGGTAGCGCCCGTCGGGCAGGTTCTCGAAGGCGAAAGTCCCGGAGTCGTCCGCGCGCTGGCGCGCGATCGCGTCCAGCTCGAGCGGACCGAACGGCGCGTCCCCGCGCCCGCGCTCCGCGGCGACGCCGTCGCGCGAGCTGCCGAGGTGGTGCAGCGCGAGGCGCGCTCCTTCGATCGGGAAGCCCTCGGCGCCGCCGACGAAGCCCTCGACGCGCGCGCCCGCGGCATCCCACGTGAGCTCGAGCTCGGCATCGCCAGAGACCGGCATCGCGCCGGGAGCGGAGAGCTCGATGCGCTCGCGCACGGCGAGGCCCGCACCGGGAGCGTAGACCTCCAGCCGATACGCGAGCGCGAGCGGCAGCGAGTCGAAGCGGAACCCGCCATCGCGGGCCACGGCGACGCCGCGCGCCCCGCGCAGCGCATCCCAGAAGCCGAGGTGCAGCCGACCGTCGCGCGTCCCGAGCGGCACGAGGCGGGCGATCGCGGTACCCGAGCCGATCGCGCGCTGCGCGGCGGCGCCGACCGCGCGGACGCGCCCGCGCAGTACACCCGCGGGTTCCAGCACGAGCTCGCGCGCCGCGCCGAAGCTCTCGGGCGGGAGCACCGGCGACCAATGCGGATCGAGGACGAACGGGAAGCGCTCGGCTTCGTCGCGCGGCACCGAGAGGCGCCCGTTCGCATCGCTCGCGCCGAGCGAGCGCGAGAGCGCGGGTGCTGGGTTCTCCTCCTCGCGTTCGAAGCTCCGCCGCACCCAGCCCAGGGTCTCGAACGCGGCCCACGGACCGCTGGAGGCGCCGACCTCGATCGCCGCGAGAGGGGCCGCGGTCGCGCGCTCGCGCAGCGCGAAGGGGAGCAGCGTCGCGGCGTCGTTCGCGCTCGTCTCGCGCGCCACGGAGGCGTGCGCCGCGTTCGAGGCGCCGTCGGACGCGAGAGGTGCCAGCGCGACCGCTTCCCCGGCGCTGTCGCCGGAGTCCGCGCCGCCGCGGAGCAACGCCCAGCCCAGCGCGGCGGCGCCCAGCACCGCGGCGCCCGCGGCGATCGCGCCGGCGCCGAGCCACGCGGGCGACGAGCTCCCGGCACCCGCGAGCGCGCCTTCGCCCCCGCTCGGCGCGGGCAGCGGCGCGAACGGGCCGAGCGGCAGGTTCGCGAGCGGCAGCAAGGCGAGATGCCAAGCGCGCGTGTTCCCGCCGTTCTTGCGATCGAGCTTCTCGCGGAGGCGCTCCAAGCCGCGCTTCAAGCGCGTGCGCACCGTCTCGAGCGGCGCCTCCAAGCGCTCGGCGATCTCCTGCGGCCCCAGGTCCTCGAAGTAGCGCAGCAGCACCGTCGTGCGATACGGCTCGTCGAGCTCGAGCACCACGTCGACCAGCTCGCGGCGCGCCATCTCGCGCGCGACGATCTCCTGCGCCGACGGCAGCCCTTCCGGCTTCGCGGCGCGCTCCTCGCGCTGGGCGCGGCGCGCGCGCTCGCGCTTCCCGCGCTGCACGATGCGACGCGCGACCACCGCCAGCCAGGCGCCGGCCTTCTCGGTCTGCTGGGGCGGGCGCTTCAGCGCCGCGAGCCAGGTCTCCTGCACGATGTCGTCGACGCGGCTGTCGTCGAGGACCAAGGTCCGCACGAGCGCGCGGAGCCCGGGCGCATGGCGGTGCAGTAGGTCCGGATCGAGTGGTGCGGCCGGTCGGTCCATGGGGTTGCCTGGTCGGGGATCGCCCTCCCCTGCCCGGAGCGAAGCGGCGCGGTTCAGGCGAATCCGAATCCAAGGGTACGCGCTCGCCCGTGGATCGCAGAACCGCGGAGGAGCTTTCGGGTATGGGCAGAACCCAGCGCGCGGGTGAGGATCGGCCTCGCCAGGTCCACTTGGCGCCTCCCCAACCCGCCCTTCCCACTCAGGTCCATGCGCCAGATCCTTCCGCTCCTCGCCCTCGGCACGCTGCTCGCAGCCGCCGCGGGGCAGACCCCGACCATCGTGAACCAATTCGACGTGCCGCCCCTCGGCACGTCCTTCGTCGGGGGCGTGGACTACGACCCCATCAACGACACGCTCTGGACCGTCGACCAGACCAACGACCTGATCCAGCGCTTCGACCGCGCGGGGAACCTGCTCGCGACCTTCCCCGCCCCCATCCCTCCGGGCACGACGGCGAATCCCCTCCCCATCGGCGCCGCCGTGGATCCGGTGACGGGCAACCTCTGGGTCGTCGACGAAGCCGAGGTGGTCTACGAGATGCGCGTCGATGGCACGCTCACCGGCGTGAACTTCCGCACGACGCCCACCATCGTCGATGCCTCCGGCCTCGCGTTCGATCCCGAGACGCGCCACCTCTTCGTCTCGCAGGACAGCGGCACGCGCGCGATCGGCGAGTTCACGCTCACGGGCGTCGCGGTGCAGTCGATCCCGATCGGCGCCGCGGGAAGCGCGGACGCCGACGGCCTCGCGTACAACCCGATCCTCCGCCGCTTCTATCTCGGCGAAGACACCGGCGACTTCGTCCTCGAGCTCGATCGACAGGGCACCCTCGTGCGCAACATTCCGCTCGCCGGGCTCGGCATCAGCCCGGAGGGCTTGGGCATCGATACGCGCAGCGGCTCGCTGTTCATCGGCGACGGCTTCATCACGCGCCGCGTGTACGAAGTCGCGGGCATCGTTCCGCCCTGCAGCGGCTCGGCGACGCGCTTCGGGGCGCCGTGCAACGATTCGAGCGGGCAAGCGCCGCGACTGGATCTCAGCGACTGCCCCACCGGCGGACGTGCGCTCACGATCGCGGTGACTCTCGGCAGCAGCGTCACCGCTCCGGCGATCTTCTTCTTCGGTTTCCAGCAGCTCGGCGTTCCGCTCGACTTCCTCGGCGCGAACGGCTGCTTCCTGCACACGACCTCCGAGTACGCCGTCGCCACGGTGCCGAACAGCGGCACGCGCGCGGGCTTCACCGTCGCCATTCCTGGCGGCCCTGGCGTTCCGGGCCAATCGGGGCATCTCCAGGCGCTCTTGATCGGCGATGTCGGTGCGAACTCGGCGGGCATCGTCGGCTCGAACGGCGTGCGCTTCGTGCTGCAATGAGCGCCGCGCGCGCTTCTTCACGGCGCCGCGCGCTTGCGCGGCGCCGCGCACCGGACGACCATCCGCGCACATGAGCGAGTCTCGAAGAAGCGCCTCCACCGCCCTCGCGATCGGGTTCCTGTCGATCCCGATCGCGATGCTGCTCGCGCAGATCGCGCTGCACGCGATCGGCCTCTACCTCGCGCGCGGCACCGATACGCATCCGGCCGAGGCCGCGGAAGCGTTCTTCGCCACGACGCCCGGGTTCTTCGTCGCGATCCTGCTGGGGCAGGGCGCGTTCGCGATCGTGCTCGCGCTCGCGATCTGGCACGCCGGAGAGCCGCCGCGATTGCGCTTGGGCCTCCGCCTCGATCGAGAACGCTGGAACCACGGCCTCTGGATCCCGCTCGCCCTGGGAACCCTCGGCGTGAAGCTGATCTCCGGCTTCTTCCTGGTGCCGATCTTCGGCAGCGGCGAGGAGTACTCGGACGCGCTGCACGGCGGCATCGCGAACGCCGGTCTCGCGGCGGCGATCGTGCTCGTGATCTTGATGTCGGTGCTGCCGGCGCTGATCGAGGAGGGCCTCTTCCGCGGCTTCGTGCTGCGCGGAATGCTGCGCGCGTACGCGCCGGCCTTCGCGATCACGATGTCCGCGCTGCTCTTCGCGTTCGCGCACCCCGACCCGAGCTACGCCGTCCTGCTCGTGCCGCTGGCGTGGTGGCTCGGCTGGGTGTGCTGGCGCACGAACTCGCTCGTGCCGGCGATGTGGTGCCACTTCACCAACAATCTCGTCGGCGCCGGATTCGGGCTCGCGATCTCGCAGTCGGGCTTCGATCCCTCGAAGCCCGAGGAGATCCCGACCTGGCTGCCGGTGACCTCGACCGCCCTGCTCGTGCTCGGCGTGCTCGGCTTCTTCCGCGCGAAGAGCGTCCTGCAATCGCTGCCCGAGCCGCCCGGACCCGAGCCCGATCAGCGCACGAGCCGCGAGTAGTGCTCGGGTCGTCGATCGCCCAGCGCATCGTTCCGCGCCGTCACGCGCTTCTCCCGCGCTTGCGCGGGATCGATCGAGACGCGCAGCACCTCGCCGCGCTCCGCGGAGGCCTTCGCGAGCACCTCGCCGCGCGGATCGACGATCAGCGATTCGCCGGTGAAGCGCAGGCTACCCTCGGTGCCGATGCGATTCGCCGTCGCGATGAACAAGCGGTTGATCATCGCGTGCACGGGGACGCCGCGCTGGCAGCGCCCGGGGAGCACGAGATTCGAGGGATGCACGATCAGATCGGCGCCGTCGAGTGCCAAGGCGCGCCATACCTCGGGGAAGAACCAATCGAAGCAGATCAGCAACCCGAGCTTCGCGCCGCGGTGCTCGAAGAGCGGGAGCCCGAGGTCGCCGGGCTCGAAGACGAGCTTCTCGGTGTCGAAGAGGTGGAGCTTCCGATAGAGGCCGAAGACGCCGCGCCGCTCGTCGAGGAGCACGGCCGAGTTGTAGAGCGTCTCACCAGCGCGCTCGCAGAGTCCGGTCGCGATGGCGCCGATCTCGTAGCGGCGGCACGCTTCGCGCAGGAAGCGTTGGAACGGACCTGCGCCATCGGCGAGCTCGCTGCACTCTTTTGCCTGCTCTCGCGAGGCGAAGGCGTAGCCGGAGTTGGCGAGCTCGGGCAGCACGAGGAGGTCGGCGCCGCGCGCCGCGGGCAGGAGCTCCTCCAGGCGCCGCTCGGTCTCTCGGGATCGGCCGAGACAGGGTTCGAACTGCGCGATCGCAAGATCCATCGCCGGGCTCCGAAGAAGGCGGCGCAGGATACTCGGCGCCCCTGCGGTTGACACCGCTCCGCGCATCGGCGAGTCCTACGCCCCCTTTTCCGGCCCCGAGTCCAACGCCTTGCGCCTCCAGCGAGCGATTTTCCTCGAGCTCACGCGGAACCTCGTGCTGATCGGCGCGGGGATCGGCTTCGCCTCGCTCGTCGGCATCGTCGTCAGCGCGACCTATCGCGCGCGCGGCTCTTCGCTCTTGCAGACGCTCGAGCTCGTGCCGCATCTCGGCGCCGGGATCGTGCCGCATCTCCTGCCGCTGGTGTACCTGATCGCGGTCGTCGCGACCTACGGTCGGCTCTCGGCAGAGCGCGAGCTGATCGCGATCCGCATGGCCGGCATCCACTTGTGGCGGCTCTTGGCGCCGGCGGTCCTGCTCGGCGCGCTCCTCTCGATCGTGATCTTCCACTTCTCGAGCGAGATCGAGCCCGAGATGAAGCGCCGCCAGAGCGAGATCGCGAAGAAGATCGCCGCGGCGGTGCTCCAGCCGCAGTCCTCGGGGATCAACGAGCTCTCGTTCTCGACGCGCGGTCGCGAGCAGAGCACCTCGTTCTATATGTCGTGGGCGAGCCGCGACGAGCGGGGCGACTTCCAGAACCTCTTCCTCGCGTACCGCGACGCGACCGACAGCGCCCAGCTCCGCGCGCGCGAAGCGACGATGCGCTTGGTGGAGTCGGGCGACGGTCGACAACAGATCCTGCTCGATCTCCGCGACGCGCTCTACATCGACGGCCGCAGCCAAGCCGGCGGCTACGTCCGCATCACGCGGCCCTTCGATCTGCCGGTGCGCTTGCGCGAGACCTATACGACGACGACCGAGCTGCACGCGCGCGCGAGCGCGAATGAAAGAACGCCGCTGCCGCGCGCGGAGACGAAGGAGGAGAAGCAGCTCAACAAACGCGAGAAGAAGCAGCGCCTGAACATCTGGAACGAGATCCGCCAGCGCGAAGCGAGCTCGCTCGCTCCGCTGCTCTTCGCCTTGCTCGGCATCCCCGTTTCGCTACTGCTGCGCACGAGCGCGCGCCTCGCGACCTTCCTCGTCGCCGCGGGGATCGCGCTGCTCGGTTACTATCCGCTCACCTATCTCGGCAACGCGCTCGCCTCCGAAGGGAGCGTCTCGCCCTGGCTCGGTGCCTTCGGTCCGCTGCTCGTGCTGGGAGTCCTCGCCGCGGAGCTGCTGCGGCGCGCGTTCCGCGTCTAGCTCAGCTCCGCCGCCTCTGGAACCTGAGGCCCGACCAGATCGCATCGATCGCGCAGACCTTGGTGTCGACGAGCCCCTGCTCCAAGCCGAAGGCGCGCACTAGATCGCCGTTCAAATCGGTCGCGACGCCGCTGGTCTGCTTCGGCCAGGAGATCCAGAGCGCGCCGCCGTCGGCGAGCCGCGGCACGAGCTTGCTCCACTGCCGTTCGAGCTGCGCGCGGCTCGCGGAGAAGCAGAGGCCGAGATCGAACGAGCCCGTGCGCTTCGCGAGCGCGACACCCGAGGGCAGCGACTCCATCTGCGTCGCGAAGCCGTCCGGCGCATCGACGACGAGGAGCGTGCGCCCACTCTTCGCGCCGAGCTTGGTCCAGAGCGGAGTCCCTGAAGTGCCGCTCGTCGAGCGCGGCACGACGGGCGCGGAGAGCCGCGGCGCGGCGAGCGCCGCGCGCAGCGCGCGTTTCCAGCTCGCCCAGGTGACGAAGGTCGCGTCGGGGATCTCGGCGCGCAAGCGAGCCGTCTTCTCCGCCGCGCCTTCGAAGAAGACCAGCGGCACCGCGCGCAGCGCCTTCGATGCGCGCACCGCGAACGCGACCGCGCGACCGTGGCTCGGCAAGCGGTCGAGATCGATCAGGATCGCCGCGGGGACCTGCGCGCGGAGCTGCTGCATCTGCGGTCCGTCGGCGGCGCTCAGCACGAGCACGGAGTAGCCTGCCGCGGCGAGGCGTGCGCCGCGCTCCGCGGCCTCTTCCGCGTGCCAGTGCAGGTACGCGATGGCGATGCCGTTCTCAGGGCTCATGGCGCACAACCTAGCGCGCGCTTGCTGCGCCGCCAGCGACTGCGCAGGATCTCGCCGTTCTTCGCCCAAGGCTCCGATGCCGCACGATCCTCGCGCTCTCGCCGCTCCGCTCGCGCTCGCCGCCGCGGCGCTCCTCTGCCCCACGGTCCTGCTCGCGCAAGGTCCACCGCCGCGGCGCCCCTACCGCTCGACCTGCGGGAACGCGATCCGCTGGGAGCGCGATCACGCGCGCGCGCTCGAGCGTGCGGAGAAGGAGCAGAAGCCGATCTTCTGGTACGTGCCCGCCGCGCTGAGCTCGCCGATGGATCGCCGCCAAGAGCTGCACTGGGTGCAACGCGGCGCGATCTATTCCGATCCCGCGGTGATCGAGCTCCTGAACGAGCACTTCGTGCCGCTCGAGCTCTCGTTCGCGCCGCTGCTCGACCGAGGCGATGATAGCGAAGGCGGCCCGGCCGTCGTCGAGAAGGACGCGCGACGTGCGCTCGCCGAGCGCTACGGCCTCACGGCGCGGCGTTTCATCGAGCCGGGCTTCGCGCTGCTCGATGCGCGCGGCGAGCTCGTGCACGTCTGCGATCGCTTGAGCTTGCACGAGAACCGCTGGTTCGGAAGACGGCTCGCGCGCATCTTCGCGGAGCACGGGAAAGCACTCTTCGGTGAGCGTGCGATTCCGCGTCTGCGCACGCTCGGCGAAGTGCTGCCTCCGGTCCTCTCCGGAGGACTCGCGGCGATGCAGGGCGGCGATCACTGGAGCGCCGAGAAGGAATTCGCGATGCAGCCCGAGCAACCCGCGGCGCTCTTCCTGCGCGGCGCCTGCTTGCACGTGCTCGGCCGCGGTGACGAAGGCGATGCCGTTTGGAAGAAGCTCGGAGCACTCCGCGACGCGGAGCCGTGGAGCGGCAAGGCGCAGCTCGAGCTCGATCGCTGGGGTCCCTTCCTGCTCGGCTACGAGCGCTATCGAAAGTTGCCGGAAGGGACGGAGCGCGGGAGCGAGCTGCGCACGAGCGCCACGGGGGCGGCACTCCAGCCGCGCGAAGAGCTCTCGCGGCCGGCGCTCTGGTTCTTGGTCGACATGCCGCGGAGCCGCGGGCTCTATCGCGACTCGCGCTACGACTTCGGCGGCAGCGACAGCCTCCCCAACGTGCACGTGGCCGTCAGCGCGCTCGCCGCACTCGCCTTGCTCGAAGGCCGCGAGCTGCTGCACCCCGAAATCATCGCCCCGGTGCTCGACGAGCTGCGTAGCGCGCTGCTCGACGAACAGCAGCTCGCCGCGAACGACGAGGACGAGATCGTCTGGGCGCACGCGTGCCGCGCGCTCTTCTTCGCGCGCTCGGCCGAGCTCGAGCCCGAGCACGCAGCGACCGCGAAGGCGAAGCTCCGCGAGATCGTGCAGGCGCTCGCGAGCTCGCAGCTCGACGGCGGCGGCTGGCGCCACGAGTATCCGAACGCGTTCACGACGGGGTTCGTGCTCTACGCGCTGCAGCGCGCCGGAGCGCAGGGCGCGACCTTCCCGCCCGAGAAGCTCGCGAGCGCGGGCGAAGCGCTCGCGCGCGTGCGCGGCGAGAGCGGCAGTTGGCCCTACGGCTTCGGTCGACCTCCGAAGCAGGCGATCAGCTCCGCGTGCCGCGCGCCGTGGTGCGAGCTCGGACTCGCCGTCGCGGAGCGCTCCGATGCGAAGCGCTTGGAGCAGGCGCTCGCCCTCGCGTTCCAGCATCACGACGCCCTCGCCGCCGTGCGCCGCTACGACGACCACTCCGACGAGCACCACCACGGCGGCTTCTTCTTCTGGTTCGACATGCTCGGTCGCGCCGCGTGCGCAACCCAGCTCACCGGCGCTCCGCGCACGCGCTACCTCGCCGAGCTCGAAGCGCAGATCGCATCGATGCGCGAAGTCGACGGCACCTGGATCGACTCCCCCGAGGTCGGCAAGGTCTACGGCACCGCGATGGCCCTGATCTGCCTCTCCCTCACTGTACAGTAAAGGTGCCTGGCACCTTTACTGTACAGTGAGGGTCGGCGGTGGGTCAGCGGGAGTGGCGCTGGATCGCGTTCAGGATGCGCGTGCGCTGCGGGTGCTCGGGCTCGAGGGCCAGCACGAGGCGCCACTGCGCGACGGCGTCCGGTGCGCGCCCGACTTCGGCGAGCAGATCCGCGAGATCGGCGTGCAGCGAGGCCTTCTCGGGCGCGAGCGCGATCGCGCGCTCGAGGAAGCCGATGGCCGCGGGGAGATCGCCGGCGCGTGAGCGGCGCTCCGCGACCTCGACGCAGCCGGCGACCAAGGCGGAGGCATAAGTCTTCTCGTCGAGCTTGGCCGCTTGCTCCAAGCGCTCGAGGTGCTCGGCTTCGCGATCCAGCGCGAGGGCGGCTTCCGCGATGTGGAAGCAATGCAGCGCGCGATCCTCGGGGCGCACCTTCTCCTCGGTGGCGAGGAGCAGCGCGTGCGCGCGGGCGAAGCGCCCGCTCTGCAGCCAGATCCCGGCTTCGAGGAGATCGAGGTCGAGCGAGCTCTGCATGCCGCCCGCGCGGGCCATCGCGACTTGGTGGATCGCGGAGCGCGCCGGTGCACCGAGGAAGGTGTTCGGGCGACCGGGCAAGGGCTCGATCAAGTACATGCCGCTCCGCAGCTCGCCGACCGCGCCGGCCTCCACCTCGACCGGCGCCGTCGCACCGAGGTAGTTCCGGAGGTTGAACCACGCCGAGGCGAGCTTGAAGTGCAGCACGGCTCCGCCGAGACCGAGCTCGCGGGAGCGTTCGTAGGACTCCGCGGCCCGCGCGTAGCGGCGTTCGCCGAGATGCACGTTGCCGAGCTGATAGTGATCCCAAGCGCTCTCGGGATTCAAGCGCACGGCTTCGGCATACCAGCGCCCGGCCTGATCGAAGTCCTCGAGCGCGTACGCGGCCTCCGCGAGGAGGTGGTGCATGCGGTAGTCCTTCCGGAACGCGAGCAACGGCTCGAGCACGGCGCGAACTCCGGCGGCATCCCCGCGCGCGGCGAGGAGCTCCGAGAGGAGCTGACCGGCCTCGACGTGATCGCTCACGCGCTCCAGCACCGTGCGCAGCAGCGGCTCGGCCTTCGCGCCTTCGCCAGCGCTCTGCAGCGCACGCGCGAGAGCCAAGCGCCAGGGAACATGCTCCCACGCGGCGTCGGCCTCGACGGCGCGCTGCAGCAGGGCCACCGCGGCAGGTGCATCCCCGCGCAGCAAAGCCGCGCGTCCGGCGCGATGGAGTTCTTCCGGATCGACCGTGTCTTGCGCGCGCGCCGAAGCGAACGCGGCACAGCAGAGGAGACCGAGGGAGAGGATCGTGGTGTTCATGGGTTCAGGCCTCACAGGCGGTAGGTCTTGATCCAGGCGATCTGCTCGCGCGCACGCGCCGCCGATCCACCCTCGGGAAAGCTCTCCAGGTAGCGCTGGTAGGCGTCCATCGCCTCGATCCAGCGGCCGAGGTTCTCGAGGCCCTCGGCCATCGCGATCTGCGCCGCTTCGGCGCGCGCGCTGCGGCGGTAGTTGCGCAGGAAGGCACCATACGCCTCGATCGCCTCAGCGTGACGGCCGCGGCGCTGATACGCCTCCGCGAGGCGCCAGCTGGCATCTTCGGCGACGGCGGTACCCGCGTACTGCGTCGCGATGGCGCTCCAAGTCCGCAGCGCGGCCTCGGCATCGCCGAGGCGCGCATCTTGGATGCGCGCGAGCTCGAGCAGCGCTTGGTCGGCCTTGTCGCCGGAAGCGACCTGCGCCGCGCGACCGAAGGCCCCGACCGCGCGCCGCAGCGCGGCATGGATGCGGTCCTGGCGATCGGCGAGCTGCTCCGCGGAGAGCACCTCGATCTGCTGCGAGACCCAGCTCGCGGCGTTCTGCGTGTTGGCGAAGTCGAAGTTGCAGGTCTGGAGTGCCAGGAACGCCGATTCGCGATCGGCCTCGTCCTTCGAGATCTTCTTCGCCTCGGCGAGGCGCTGCGCCGAGCGCTCGAGCTGATCGCGGCGGTTGTCGGCGACCATGCGATAGGCGCGCTTCTGCGCGACTTCGTTGGCCTGCACGAGCGAGCTCGCGCGGGTGACCTCGGCGAGGGCGTCCGCTTCGCGTTCGAAGCTCTGCCCCACGGCGAAGAGCGCGTCGTCGCTCGCCGGCGAGCTCGGGTAGCGTTCGGCGAGGCGCAGCAGCGCACCGCGGCCCTCCTCGGTCTCGCCGCGCTGGAAGCGCAGCAAGCCGACTTGATAGAGCGCGTCGTCGGCGAGGTGGCTCTCGGGCCAACGCTGCGCCACCTTCTCGTACTCGTCGATCGCTTTGCCGATCTCGCCGAGCTGCTCGGCGACGATGCGCGCGATCTGGAACTGCGCGTCGAAGGCCTTGCGTTGGCCCTCTTCGTCGACGAGCCCCTGATGGCGGGCGAGGTCCTTCAGCACGACGCGACGGCGCTCGGCATCGGCGCGGCGCGCTTCCTCTCCGCCGTTCTCGAGCCAGACGCGGTAGGCGTCCTCCGCCTGCGTCCAGCGGCTCAAGTGGATCCAGGCGCGCGCCGTGGCCCAGCGCGCTTCGTGCGCCACCGGCGTGCCTTCGTGCTCCTGGATCACGCGGCGATACGCAGCGAGAGCTTCGTTCCAAGCGCCGTTCTCGGAGTGCACGGCGCCGATGCGCTCCAACGCGCTCGCGATCTCCGGATGCGACGGGAAGCCCTCGACGAAGACCTCGAGCGCATGCAGCGCCTCGACCCAGCGCCGCTGCGCTTGCAGACGCGCGGCGAGCGCCAGGATCTGCGATGCCGGCTCGGGGTTCGCGCCACCGAAGAGATGATGCAGCTCGAGGAAGGCATCGACCGCCGCGAGCGGACGATCGAGAGCGCCGGCGTAGCTCTGCGCGATGCGCGAAGCTGCCTCGCGCGAAGATCCGCGCGTCGGGTACTGCTCCACGATCACGCGCCAGATCTCGACGGCAGCGTCGGAGAGACCACGCGTCGCGAGCTCATCGCCGAGCGAGAGCAGCTCGGCGCTCACGGCCCCGAGCGCCGCATTCATCGGATGCAGGCTCTCGGCTCGAGCGAGCTCGCGTGCCGCGCGCACATAGGGTCCGCGAGCCCGCGAGCCCAAGTGCGCATCGAGGGCTCTCGCTTGCGCAAGAAAGCTCTGCGCCGCGGCCACCACCGCGCGATCGCGGAGCGCCTGCGAATAGCCCTCCTCGCTCGCGAGCTGTCCGAGCGCATCGCGGCCCGCTTGGTAGCGGCGCTCGAGCTCGGCGCGCGCCGCCGCATCCTTGGCGCGCGAGGCACCGCTCGCCGCATGCTGCAAGAGCGCGAGCGCGGCGTCGAGGCGCAGCTCGGAGCGGCGCGGATGCGCGAGGTCGATCTCGGCGACCTGCGCGAGGAACACGGCGGCGCGCTCGTGCAGTCCGAAGCGCGTCCAGTGCGCCGCGATCGCATCGAAGACGCCGCGCGCGATCTCGGCCGTCGCGAGCGAGAACCCGCCATCGATCCCGCTCTGCAGGGCTGCGCGAGCGGCCTCGAAGCGCTCGACGCGACGCGCGATCTCAGCTGCGGGCAGCTCCTCGATCGAGGCCGCAGTGGCTCCAGTCTGAGTGATCGCCTCCGCCTGCGCGCGCGCCGCGCGCTGCGCGAGCGCGTTCGCCATCGCACGCTCGAGCGCGATCATGCGCTGCTCGGTTTGCCGCGGAACGCCCAGGCTCAGATAGAAGGCATCGGCAGAGGTATCGGCCAACCGGCCTTCCGCCTCCGGGACGGCTTCGAGCAGATCCAAGGGCGCCGCACCGAGCATGGGCTCGCTCGTTGCGGGTGCTTGCGGTGCTCCGATCGCGCGTTCGAGGAGCGGAAACGCCGCTTCCTGGAGCAGTTCTCCCACTTCCGCGATCGCCATCGCGCAGCGCAGCGCATCATCCTCATGCAACGCGGGCGCTTGCTCGGCGATGCGCAGCAACGCCGACCGAGCCGCCGGATACGCACCGGCGCGTGCGAGATCCAACGCGAGCTGATACGCCGAACGCAGGGAGCTCGAAGCCGTGCTCGTGCGCGGCCAGCGCGCGAGGATCACGGCGTAGTCCTCGAGCGCCGCTTCGAGCAAGGCACCGAGCGCGGGATCCTTCGAAGCGCCGCCGCTGCGCTGCGCGAACCCGGCCGCGCGCCGAGCACCGGCGCTCGCGAAGCGCGCGCGCGCGGCGAGCTCGTCGTTGCCACGCGCGGCGTTCTCGACCGCGGCGAAGACGGCGAGCGACCAGGAGAGCGCCTCGCTCTGCGCGAGTTGCGCTCCCAGCGACAGCAGCGCTTCGTGGCGCGCTTGGAGGTCGCGGTCCGCACCCGCGGCGAGCATGGCATGCTGCTCGAGAACGCGGAGGATCGAACGCGGAGCGGCTTCGGCGCGCGGCACGCGCGCGAGCTCGGTCGACAGCGCGCGATGCGCTCGCGCGAGGAGGAGGTCGAAGCGCAGCAACGCGCGGTGCGCGACGACGTGCGGGCGCAGGCCTGGTCCGTCGGCGAGCAGCTCGAGCGCATGATCGCTCGGCGCGTCCAGGGCATCGAACGCGGCGAAGAAGCGAACGCGCTCCGCTTCGCATGGCGCTCCGCGCGGATCCTCCGGAGCGAGACCGCCCTGGAGGGCGTCCAGCTCGGCGACGAGCGTGTGCAGCTCTTCGAGCAGGGCCGCAAAGCTGAGTCCGGCGCTCTGCGCCGATCGGGCCAGATCGAGCGCGCGATCGATGCGCGCGTGCGAGCGGCGGAGCTCGAGCTCGAAGCGCAGCGTCCCTGGCAAGGCCCGCGCGATCTCCGACCAAATGCGGAGCCACTCCGCCGCATCGACGTCCCTGGCTCCGGCGAGGAGTTTGGCGAGCGCTTCGCCCACCCGCGGCAGGAGCGCGCTCGCGGCGCTCGGCGCGCGCTCCGCTTCCGCGGCCAGCAAGGCGGCGAGCCTCTGCGCACGTTCGTCGCGCGAGCTCGGCTCCGTGCTCTGCTCCAGCGACGCGAGGCGCCAGAGCACGCTGAGGCGCCGCAGCTCCGTGCGCAGCGCGTCGAAAGCGCTCACGCGGCCGAACAGCTCTTCGGCGAGCGCGGAGGCCGCTTCGAGATCGCGCGAGGCCGCGCGCTCGAGGATTCCGAGTAGCAGTCCGCGCGCAGCCTTCGCGACTTCCGCCTGCGGACCTCCGAGGAGCTCGGCGCCGAGAGCCAAGGCCCAACGATCGGGAGCGAGGAGGGCTCGTCGTTCTGCCGGCCAGGGCAGGGCTTTCGCGGCTTCGACGAGCGCCTGCGCCACCGCGAGGGCCGCGCGATCGTCG
Organism: Planctomycetota bacterium; assembly: GCA_016793245.1. Classification (GTDB taxonomy): domain Bacteria; phylum Planctomycetota; class UBA1135; order UBA1135; family JADKAF01; genus JADKAF01. Next base: position 16,799 of record JAEUHW010000260.1, on the reverse strand, counting down.
GGAGCGCCAGGCATCTCGTCGCGCAGTGCGCGCCAGGCGGAGAGCGCGGCGTTCAGCACCGCCAGCTCCGCGGCTTCGCCGGTGAAGCGCGCGAGCTCGCCGCTCTCCGCGAGACGCGCGATCTCCGCGCAGGCCCGCGCGCTGCGCCGCTCCGCGAGCTCGACGCGCAGTGCGCCGCGCTGCGCCGGAGACCATGGCGCTGCGACCAAGAGCTCCAAGCCCTCGCCGCGCGCTTCGCTCGGCCGCGCGCCCTCGCGCCGCTCGAGGAACTTCGTCACGCGTTGCAGCACGCGCTGGTTCGCGCTCGGCAGGGCATCCGCGCGCACCAAGCGCAGCGCGAGCTCGATCACGGCGCGCTCGGGCGCGCCGAGCGGAGCTTCCGGGGCGAGCACCGACAAGCGCTGCGCGCTGGCGATGCGCTCTTCGAGCGCGGCCCGCAGCGCTTCCTCCACTCGCGGATGCGCCGCGTGCGCGGCCGTCCACGCTTCGAGCTCTTCGGCGCGAGAGCCGCTGCCGTCGCGCCGCAGGAGCAAGAGCTCGAGCGCGGACTCGGCGGCGATCTCGCCGCTGCCCCGCGCCAGCACGTCTAGGCGCCGCAGGCCCTCCTCGCGCCGCTCGGCAGCGACGAGGGCGCGCGCGACGAGCAGCTCGCGCCGCGGTTCCTCCGGCGCGACGGGGAAGCGGAGCTCGAGCTCGCGCAGGCCCGCGAGCACTTCGGCGGCTTGCCCTTCACTGCCGCGCGCGAGCAGCGCGAGCCGCAGCTCCAAAGCGCGCTGCAGGTTCGCGCCGCTCAGCGCATGCGCTGCGCGCAAGCGCTCGAGCTCTTCTCCGGCGCGCTCGTCGAGGCCAGCCAGGGCGAGCTCCTCGATCAGCACCAAACGCTGCGCCACCTCGAGCAGCGATCCTTCCAGCGCCTCGATCAGGCTGGCGGCGCGCCGATGACCAGGCGCGAGCTCGAGGGTCCGCTTCCACGCCGCCAGCGCCCCGGCCGTGTCTCCGCGGAGCGCCAGCGCTTGGCCGAGGCGCCAGTGGAGCTCGGGGTCCTGCGGGCGGAGATCGAGGGCGCGTTGGAGCGCACGGACCGCGGCTTCGGGGTCGTCCTGCTCCAGCGCCGCGCGAGCCAGACCGAGCTGGCGCGCGACCTCGTCTTGCGCGAGCAACGCACGCGGTGCGCCGCAGCCGGCGATCAAAGCCGCGGCGAGCAGAGCGCGCGGAACGGACGATGAGCCCTGAGCGAACATGGAGTCACTCCGATCGAGTAGCGGGGACGAGCCGAGGAAGCGGCGGGCGCGGGACGCGCGAGGCGAACGAAGGTTCGCGCCAATCGCTACGGCCTAGGAAACGCTCTCTGGCGCGGAGGGCAGTAAGGCGCATGTAAAGTCCGCGACCGCTCTCTACACTGCGCTCATGCGCCGACGCCGAGCCCCGAACGTACGCAAGTCCACCGGCGAGATGCAGCGCTTCGACGAAGCGAAGCTGCGCTCCTCGCTGCGCCGCAGCGGCGCCGACGAGGCCACGATCGACGAGGTCGTGGCTCATATCGTGCCCTGGGTCGCCGAGGGCTCGAGCACGCATTCGATCCTGCGCCACGCCTGGCGCTTCCTCGCGCGGCGCTCGCGCGGCATCGCCGCGCGCTACGGCTTGCGCGAGGCCTTGGGTGCGCTCGGACCGGACGGCCACCTCTTCGAACGCTATCTCGCGCGCGTGCTGGAGGCGCAGGGTTGGTCGACGCGCGTCGGCGTCCACCGCGCCGGTCGCTTCGTCGATCACGAGATCGATGTGGAGGCGACGCGCGAGGAAGCAGAGCGCCTCTGCGAGTGCAAATACCGCAACCGAGCCGAGGGCAAGGTCGACGTGAAGGTCGCGCTCTACGTCTTCGGCCGCGCCGTCGATCTCGACGCGCTCCGCCCTGATCGCAGCTTCTGCCTGGCGACCAACTCGTGCTTCACGAGCGACGCGATCCGCTTCGGCGAAGGCATGGGCCTTCGACTCCTCGGCTGGGATCACCCCGTCGACCACGGGCTGAAAGAGCTCGTACCGCGCTTGGGGTTGGAGCCCGTCACCGTGCTCTCGAGCCTCCGCCGCGCCGAGCAGCGGCGCCTGATCCAGCGCGGAACCCTGCTCTGCCGCGAGCTGCGCGAGAAAAGGAGTGCCCTCGCGAGCCTCGCGCTCGAACCCGCTCGCTTGCAGCGGGTTCGCCAGGAGCTCCAGGAAATCGAAGAAGCGCGCGAAGGAGCTTCGCGCGCTTCCTGAGTTCGATGCTCAGAGCGGTGATCGAGATCACCGCTCCGCGTGGAGCGATGAGCCGAGGCCTTCGAGGCGCTCAGCCGATCTGCGTGACGATCGTGTCGCTGAAGCGGAAGTGGAAGGTCTCGCCCGCGGGGCAACTCCCCGTCGTCATCTGGAGATCGGCGCCCTGCACGGCGATCACGCCGCCGAGGATCGTCGGATCGCAGGGCAGCGTCGCCTGGAACGTGGTGCTCGAGCCCGCGACACCGATGTCGGCGCCAAGCGCACACGTCGTGCCCGGGCAGATCACGGTCGGACCGACCGGCATGCCGATCCAGAGGAAGGGCAGACCCGTGGATCCGCTCAGGTCGTAGCGGATCGCGCCCGCCACGGTAGGCGCTCCGCTCGCCGTCATCGACACGCCATCGCAGCCCGTCGCGAGCGTCGTGAAGGAGCCTAGGCTCCCGCTGTGGCTCACGAGCACGCTGTAGCTTCCGGGGAGTCCGGTCGCGATGCCGACGCGCAGGAAGTAGGTGACGCCTTGCGTGAGGCGCACGCGGACTCGGGAAGCGACTCCGCAAGTGCCACCCGCGTCGTCGCTGCACGCGAGCGAGTTCAGCGCGCCGCAGGTCCCGTCGTAGAGCTCGAGGACGGTATCGATCGCCGAGCCGCAGGTCTCGAAGGTGACCTGCCCCGTGCAGATCGACGTGTAGCTGTGCCACACGTCGTCCGTGCCCGAGGGATTGCAGGTGAACGAGGACGCCGAGGTCGTGGCGCCGGTGGAGTCGAAGGGACCGTTCCCACCGATGGCGAGCGCGGTAGCACCAGCGCACTCGTCGTTGGCGGGGGTCTGAGCGGCGAGCGGAGCGCACCAGAGAGCGAGTGCTGCCAACGCAGGAGCTGCGTAGCGAAGAGAGGCGAAGGACATGGCGAGGTCTCGGAGGCGGAGAGGTTGCGTGGGGGAAGAATCGGGAATCGGACGCGTAGCCCGGGCTAGGTTGCCTGTCCCTCGCGGTCTCGACAAGTCCACTTTGCGACTTCCTTCGAAGTCGCGTGTGAATTCTGGCGCAGGGAGCGAAGCGCGCTCCCCGAAACGCGCGAGCGCGCGGACTCCTAGGAGCCCGCGCGCCCGCGGAACTCCCTGCGACGGAAGCCGTCGCCGGGAGAGCTCTGGATCCGATCAGTTGATCGTCGTGACGACCGTGTCGGAGAAGTTCACGGTGAAGGGCTCACCGGCCGGGCAGTTGCCGGCGACGGCCAGCAGATCCGCGCCTTGGCAAGCGAGCGAACCACCGACGATCGAGATGTCGCAGGGCACCACGATCGTGACCGTGTTCACACCACCGAGGACGATGCCGAAGTCCGCACCGAGAGCGCAGGTCTCGGGCGGGCAGACCTGGAAGGGACCGATCGCGCCGCCGAACCAGATCGAGGTCGCGCCGCTGAAGCCACCCAGAGCGTAGGTGACCGAGCCGGCCAGCGTCGGCGCGCCGGTCGCGGTCAGCGTGAGGCCACCGCAGCCGGTGACGATGTTGGAGAAACTCCCGATGTTGCCGGTCAAGGTGGCGCGGACCAGGTAGGCCCCCTGCGCGCCGTTGAAGCCGCCGACGCGGAGGTAGACCGTCTGGCCCGTGGTCAGGCCGGGGGCGCTGACACGCGACTGCAGGCCGCAGAAGTCATCGTTGCACTGGATCGAGGTCAGCGCACCGCAGGTGCCGCTGTAGAGCTGAACCACGGTGTCGAAGCCCGAACCGCAGGTCTCGAACACCCAGTCGCCGTCGCAAGGCGCCGTGAAGCTGTGCCAAGCGTCATTCGCGCCGCCGCCGCAGCTGAACGCGCCGGGGGCGGTCGAGGTCGTGGCGCCGATCGTGGTGTACGGAGCGTTGACGCCCACCGCGAGCGGGAGCGCGCCGGCGCACTCGTCGTTCGCGTAGCCGATGCCGCCCGTCACGGTGACGGTGATGTTGCCGGTCGCGCCATTGAAGCCCGCGACCGCGAGGTAGTAGGTCGTGTTGCGCACGAGTGACGCCGTGAGGGAGGAACCGAAGCCACAGGCGTCGTCATTGCAGGCGATGCTGGTCAACGAGGCGCAGCTTCCCGAGTAGAGCCCGATCACCGTGTCGAAGCTCGAGCCGCAGGTCTCGAAGCGGTAGTCCGCCGAGCTCGGCGCCGTGAAGCGGAACCAGACGTCGTTGGCCGAGAGCGAGCAGGCGGGCGTCGTCGCGGAGGTCGTCGAAAGGACGTTGCTGTAGCCGGCGTTCGCTCCGAGCAGCAGACCGATCGCGCCAGCGCACTCGTCGTTCGCCGGAGCGCCGCTGCAGCTCATCGTGATGTTGACGTTTCCGGTGGCCCCGAGGAAACCGCCGACGCGCAGGAGGTAGGTGGATCCGGTGGTGACCGGGAAGCTCAACTTGGAGCGGAGGCCGCAGCTCGGATCGTCATCGTTGCAGCCGATCGAGGTCAGAGCTCCGCAGGTGCCGGAGAACGCCTCCACGATGGAGTCGTAGCTCGAGGCGCAGAGGTCGGCCGTCGCCGTGCCCGTGCAGGTCGCGACCCAGCGGAACCAGATGTCGGCTCCACCGGAGGCGCAGGGGAACGCGGGGGTCGAGTTCGTCGCGCCGACGCTGGAGAACGGACCGTTCGGCCCGTTCACGAGCGTCACGGCGCCTTCGCAGGAATCCGCCGAGATCGCGCGGACCGCGAAGGCGCCCGAGCCGCCGTTGTACCCTGCGACACGGACGTAGTAGGTCGTGCCGGAAATCAGGGTGCCGCTGACGCGCGACTGCGTGCTGCAGGCGTCGTCGCTGCATCCGATCAGCGTCAGCGCTCCGCAGGAGCCGCTGTAGAGGGCGAGGCGAGTGTCGAAGGTCGCGAAACCCGGATTGCAGGTCTCGAAGGTCGCCGAGCCGGAAACGGTCGCGAGGTAGCTGAACCAGAGGTCCTTCGCAAGGGACGCGGTGCCGCCGCAGGAGAAGGCGAGGTCGGCGGGATTGTAGGTGGCGGTGCTGTTGTTGTACGGGCCGTTCAAGCCGTCCACGATCGCGAGCGCACCGACGCACTCGTCGTTCTGGGCGTGGGTCGAGGTCAGGGTCAACGCAGCGGCGCCCGCGACGAACGCGAAGCGGCGCAGCGCGCCCTGGAAGAAGTTCGAGGTCATACCGAGGGACTCCGAGACTGGGAGGGAGCGTACAACGGGCCGGTTGCCGCAGGGTGGGGACCGCCATGCGCCTTCGACGCTCGGCTTGGCCGACATCGGAGGACGAAGCGGATCGACGGGAACACCGCAAGCCTGGCCTCTCCCGGCGGAAATGCCAAGCTCCCTCTATTGCTACTTCCTGTTTCGCGAAGTCCGGGTTAGGCGCTAGGTCCGGACCGCTCTCGACGTCGCCGCGCTTCCCCGCGCGACGCCACGGCCGGACAGCACCGCTTCACGGAGAGACTCGACGACTTCGTGTGCGATCTCGCGGAGCGGACGTCGCGGGCGCCACCCCAGCATGCGCTCCAGCTTCTCGAGCCGCGGGACGCGCCGCTTCAGGTCCTCGAAGTGCGCGCCATAGAGCTGCTCCGGCTCGACGAACTGCGGCGCTGTGTCGCTGGAGGCGAGCTCCGCGACGAGCCCGGCGAGCGAGGCGATCGAGACCTCTTCGTCGGTGCCGACGTTCACGATCTCCCCGATCGCGGCGGGCGTCGCCGAGAGCTCGACCAGCGCCCGCACGACCTCGCGCACGTCGGCGAAGCAGCGCGTCTGGGATCCGTCGCCGTGGATCTCGATCGCTTCGCCGAGCAGGGCCTGCCGCGCGAAGCGCGGCAGCACCATGCCGTAGCGCCCGCTCTGCCGCGGGCCCACGGTGTTGAAGAGCCGCGCGATCACGACCCGCAAGCCGCGCTCGCGCGCTTGCGCTAGTGCCAGCCACTCCCCCATCGCCTTCGCGCAGGCGTAGCTCCAACGCGGGCTCGTCGGCGGACCGAGCAAGAGCTCGTCCCCTTCCGCGAACGGCACGCGGACCCCCTTGCCATAGACCTCCGAGCTCGAGGCATAGACGACCAAGGCCCCGGAGCGAGCGGCCGCGGCGAACACCGCGCGCGCGGGAGCGAGATTGGCTTCGATGGTCGCCACGGGCTGCTCGAAGAGCCGCTGCACGCCCACCCCTGCCGCGAGATGGAACACGCGCGCGCAGCCGTCGAGCGCCGCCTCGAGCGCACGCTCGTCCGCGGCACATGCGCGGCGCAGCTCGACGCGCGGGTCCGAGATCACCGTCGCCAGGTTCGCCTCGCTGCCGGTCGAGAGGTCGTCGAGCACGACGACTTCATCGCCCTCGGCGAGCAGGCGCTCCACGAGATGCGATCCGATGAACCCCGCCCCACCCGTCACCAAGCTACGCATGCGCACCCCGCCGCTCCGCGGCCTGCGAGAAAGGCCGCCCTCGACGAGAGCCGATCGCGGCCTCTTCCCGCAGGGTCATTTGCCGCTCATCCGCTCGAGGCGCGCCTTGTAGCGCGCGTAGAGCTGCGACTGGCGATCGGCGTCGAGATCGATCTCGACGCCATCGACGAAGACCCGCTCCACGTCGGCCGCGGGATCGAGCACATGACCGCTCGTCACCACGAGGTCGGCCGCGCGGCCCACCGCGAGGCTGCCGAAGCGATCGGATTGCCCCAGGATCTCGGCGGGGTAGAGCGTGACCGCGCGGACGGCCTCCTCCACCGGCAAGCCGTGGGCGGCCGCCGTCGCCGCGTGCAGGGCGAGGTTCCGTTCGTTGCTCGGATCGGCGGTGCGAATCGCGAAGCGCACGCCGGCTCGATGCAGCAGCGCCGCGTTGGCGAACGCCGCGTCGTAGGGATCGAAGCGCGTGGACGGCAGCGCCCACACCGGACCGATCACGACGGGCATCGCATGCGCCGCCAGCGCTGAGGCGACCTTCCATGCTTCGCGCCCGCCGTAGATCACCGCGTCGAGCTTCTCGTCGGCGGAGAACTTCAGCGCGTCGAGGATCGTCTGCGCATCGTCGGCGTGCAGCGCGATCTTCCGCTCGCCGCGCGCGTACGGCACGAGCGCCTCGAGCCGCGCGTCGTAGGCCCGCGCTTCGCCGCCGGCGGCGGCGAGATCCCTACGCCGACCGTACTCGCGCGCTGAGGCGAAGTGGGCCTTCAGCTTCTTCACGGCCTCGCGTTCTTCTTCTTCCTCCTGCTCGAAGCTCAGCGCCGGCGGGATCCCCGCCGTGAGATGCGAGAGGTCGTCGCACTTGCACCCGCGGCCATGCGCATGATCGTGCGCATGCTCGTCGAGACCGCGCCGCCGGCCTTGCGCGCCGCCGGGGAAGCGCACGTGCAGCAACGCGGGATCCTCGACGCGCATCTCCTCCCAGGTGTCGCCGAGCAAGCGCACGAGCGTCGAGCGGCCGCGCAGCGGACCGCCGCCTTGCGGAGCGACCTCGCAGCGCGTGATGCCGTTCCGCCGCGTGACGCCGACGTGCGCGGAGTCCGCGTTGATCGAGGCCGCGGCGCGGAGGTCCGGTTGATCGCCGCCGATCTCGTTCACGTCGAGCGTGGCGTCGATGGAGCCGATCTCGTAGAGACCGACCACGCTGCCCAGCGAAACGAGACCCGGCCAGACCTGCTTGCCGGTGAGGTCGATCACCTTGGCGCCGGCGGGGATCGAGAGATCGGCCGCGCCGATCCCCACGATCGCGCCGCCTTGCACCAGCAAGGTCCCGCGCTCGATCGATCCGGAGTGGACGGTGTGCAGCGTGGCACCGACGAAGGCCGTGATCGGCGCCTCCGGCGCGAGCTGGACTTCGATCTGCTCGAGCTCGATCGCGCGGACGCTCAGCGCCTCGACATCGAGGCCGAAGGCATCGCGCCGCGCGAACTCGAGCGCGCCATCGACCATCGTCCACTGCACGCGCGAGAGCCCGCCCAACGGATCGCCGTTCAGCAGCACGAGATCGGCGTCCTTGCCGACCTCGATCGAACCCACGCGCTCGCCGATCCCGAGCTGCAGCGCCGGATGCAGCGTCACGAGGCGCAGCGCCGCGACGCGATCCATGTCCGCGTAGCGCACCGACTTCGCCGCCTCGACGTAGAGGCGCCGGATCATCTCGTCGCTGTCCGAGTTGATCGATGCGAGCACGCCGGCCTGGTGCATCAGCGCCGCGCATTGCGGGATCGCGTCGTAGGCCTCGACCTTGTACGCCCACCAGTCGGAGAACGCGGAGCCCGGCACTCCTGCCGCCGCCATCTCGTGCGCGACCTTGTAGCCCTCGAGCACGTGCTGCAGCGTCCCGATGCGGAAGCCGTGCCGCTCCGACGCGCGGATCAGCATCAGGATCTCGTCGTGGCGGTAGCAGTGCGAATGCACGGCGATGCGCCCGCTCAGGATGTCGCGCAGCGCGTCGAGACGCACGTCGCGACGCGGCGGCGCGGGATCTTCTCCGCGCGCCCGTGCGGTGCGATAGCGCTCCCACTCGCGCTCGTAGTCCGCGGCGCGCTCGAACGCGCGCTGGATCACCGCTTCCACGCCGAGGCGCGTCGCGGGGAAGCGGTCCTTCGACGCCGAGCGCGCTTGCGTCGGGTTCTCGCCGAGCGCGAACTTGACACCTTCCGGAGCGCCGGCGAAGCGCAGCTCCTGCGCGCGCCGCCCCCACTTCAGCTTCAGCACCGAGTCGCGCCCGCCGATCGTGTTGGCCGAGCCATGGAGTTGCCGGATCGTGGTCACGCCGCCGGCCAGCGCGCGGTAGATCGACACGTCATCGGGCTCGATCGTGTCGGCGATCGTGACCTCGGCGGTGATCGAGAGCGTGCCTTCGTTCACGCCGCGCTCGATGGCCATGTGCGAATGGCAGTCGACCACGCCGGGCGCCAAGTGCATCCCCGTCGCATCGACGATCTGCACCTCGACACCGCTCGGCCAGGTGACCTCCCCAACGCGTCCGACGGCGGCGATGCGTCCCTCGCGGACCAGCACCTCGCCGACAAACGCGGGCTCGACGGCGGTGTGTACCGTGGCGCCGCGGATCAGCGCGTTCGTTCCGAAGGCCGTCGCCGGCTTGCGATCGGCGTCGGTCTCGATCGGATGCTCGAAGCGCTTGGACTCGGCTTCCTTTGCGGCCGCTGCCGCTCGCGCCCCCGCGGAGCCCGCGCGCAGCGCGGAGGGCGGCTCCGCCGCATCGCCGCCGGGCGCACGGCTGCCAGTGAAACGATCGCGCTGCTCGCCGGCGGGTTGCACGAGCACGCTCTCGCCCTCGATCGCGTCGCCATTGCGCTTGCCGCTGAGCTTCACCTCTAGGTTCTGCCCGCCGAGAGAGAAGCTCGCGCGCAGCTCGAAGCCTTGCTCCGTGCTCTCTCCCGTGATCGCGGTGTCGATCTCTCCGGCATCGGGAACGGAGGCGCGCAGCGTCCCGCTCACCTTGCCCTCGGCATCGACCTCGAGCTCGAGCTCGAAGGCCTGGTCGCGCTCGACGAGGCGCCCGCTCCACTTGCCGGCGAGCTCGGCTCGGTTCACGTCTCCCTTCGCGTCGGCGCCGCCCTTCGCACTCTTCTTCGCCGCGGGGATCTCGTGCAGCTCGCCTTCGATGAGGAGCGAGCGGAGCACGGCGCCGCTCTCGCAGGGATGCCCCTCCCAGAGCGCGAGATGCGCGGCATGGCCGACCTCGATCCGTCCGCCTTCCCGGCCGAGCCCGAGGAACTCCGCCGCATCGCTGGTGAGAGCGAGGAGCGCCTGCTCCTTCGGGAAGCCCCGCTTCACGAGCCCGCGCACGCTCTCGAGCAGCTCCTGCGCCTTGCGTCCGCGCGAGCCGAAGAGCACGCGCACCCCCGCGCGCTGCAGCGCGATCGCGCCGTCGCGCCGCGCTTCATAGAGGCGGCGCTTCTCTTGGCGGAGGGCGAGCGGCTCCTTGTAGTGCCACTCGCCGCGCAGCTTCTCCTCGACCTCGACCTTCACCTCGTCGCCCGCATCGAGATCGAGCACGACGACGCGCCCTTCCTGCGCGAGGCGGGAGGCGATCTCCTCGAGCCCGCGGCCGCCGGCGAGCGCGATGTCGAGCTGCTGCTCCGCGGCCAGCGCGAGCCAGCGCTCGGCGTCCGCGGCGCTCGCGCACTCGCAGAGGAGGCGCTGCGCGCGCGAGAGCAGCGGCTGCGCGGCGGCGAGATCGGCATCGAAGGGCGGGCGCGGACCGACTCGACCCGCGGCGCGGCGCTGCTCGAGCTCCTGCTGCCAACGCGCGTCGAGGAAGAACTGGCGCCACTGCGCGTGATACCCCATCAGCGTCGTGGGATAGCCTTCGCCGGTCGCCTGGAACGCCGCGTGCTGCAGCACGTCGGCGCGCACCACGGCATCGCGAGCGGCGAGCTCGCGCGTCAGTACGACCGCGCTCGAACCCGCGAGGATCTGGCCGCTCGGCGAGCTCGACAGCAACGCGAAGCCCGCTTCGCGCCGCGCCGAGCGTTCCTCCGGCGTGAGTGCCAGGACACTCGCGGCGCGGAAGCTCGGCTGCAGGCCCTTGCGATTCGCGCGGCGCATCTCGATCGGCGCATCGGCGCCGGTGTTCACCGGGAGATCGCGCGTGGTCTGCGGCACGGGTGTCGCACAGCCCGCATGCGTCCAGACATCGATCAGCGCGGGCGTCGCGAGGCGACCTTCCCCTTCGGTGATCTCGAAGTGCGCGGGGATCTCCGTCTCGAGCGCTTGCAGCGCGACGATGCGCCCTTGCTCGATGAGGATCGTCCGCGCGCCTTCGAGCCCGACGAGAGTTACGTTCCGCAGAGCGCGCGGCTCCGGTGCGGGAGCTTGGGCGGCGAGCCTCGCCTCACCCATCGCGAGCAGCAGAGCCAGGGACGTCAGGGAACGGAAAGCGAAGCGCGAGATCGGCATGTGCGCAGTGGACTCTTCGGGCGGGCCGCGCATGTTGCCCTTCGCTCCGAGCGGCGTCCATCGCGACCGAGCTCAGCCGCCGACCACCACCTGCTCCGCGTTCGAGAGCACGGCCCCCGTCGGCGCGATCACCAGCGCTTGGAGGGCGAAAGGCGCCGTGCGCGCGGGGACCGGAGGCAAGTCGAAGCGCAGCGCGATCTCGCCGGTCGCGCCGAGCGCGCCGGTGCCGACGAGCATGGTCAGCGCCGGATCGAGACTCCAGGCGCCGAAGGGAGTTCCGAGAGCGAGGCTCAGGGGATGCCCCGTGAAGAGGACGCACGGAGCGCGGGGCGGTCCGGAGAGCCCCGCGAAGTGCGCGCGGTTCGCGCGCAGGAAGAGCGGAGGGCGCCCCGCGACTCCGGCTCGCAGCGCGCTCCCGTCGATGCGCAGCGCCGCGTCACAACTCCGCGCTTGCGTGCCCGGCGCGCTCGGCTCGGTCTGGCGATAGACCAGCAGAGCATCGTCGATCTCGTCGATCCCGATCACGTCGAGATCGCCGTCGCGATCGTCATCGACGAGCACGGCGCATGAGCCCGCCGAAGAGGCAGGCAGGTCCTGCCGCGCCGCGAAGCTCCCATCCCCTGCGTTGCGCCACAGCGCGTAGCTTGCCCCCGAGTACGTCGAGACCACGAGATCGAGATCGCCGTCGCCCTCGAGATCGCCGAGATCGACCGCGAGAGGAAAGGCCCCGACGGGGACGCTCGTGACCGAGCCGATGTGTCCTCCGCCCCCGCCGCGGAGGATCGAGGCACGATCCGCCGCGGAGTCGCAGGTCACGGCATCGAGATCGCCGTCGTCATCGAGATCTCCGAGCGCGATCGACCAAGGGCGCGCGCCCACGTTCGCCCAGGAGAGCGCCGTGAAGTTGCCTTGCCCGTCGTTGAGCAGCGTCGTCACGGTGTCCGACGCGAAGTTCGCCACCCACAGATCGGCCCAGCCGTCGCCGTTGGCGTCGCCCGCGGCGATCGCCGTCTCGCCGAACCCACCGCCGTCGATGAGCTGCACCGGATCGAAGGTGCCGTCACCGCGATTGCGATGGAGGCCCACGTTCGAAGAAGAGCGATTGGCGGTGGCGATGTCGAGATCGCCGTCGCCTTCGAGGTCGAGGACGCAGAGGCCGCGCGGCATGACACCCGTGGGATAGGTCTGCGCGGGTGCGTAGCCACCGCTGCCGTTGCCCATCAGCACGCTGATCGCATTGCCGAGGAGATCCCCGACGGCGAGGTCGATCCGCCCATCGCCGTTGAAGTCGGCGCCTTCGTTCGTGCTGGGTTGCGAGCCGCTCGGCAGACGATTCGTCGCTGTGCGCGCATAGCCGCCGCAGCCGTCATTCCGGAGCACCCTCACGTCATCGGTCTGCTCGTTCACGGCGCTGAGATCGGCTGCGCCATCGCCGTCGAGGTCGGCCGCGAAGACGCCGTAGGTCTGGAGAAGGACCTCGCCCGGATCGCGCAGATAGATCGTCTGCGCGAGCGCGAAGCTGCCGCTGCCCGGGGCACTGGCGATCCAGAACCCCGTCGCGAACCCGCCGCGGAGCGACAGTCCTGCTCTGGAGCGCAACGCGCTCGAGACGCGCACGCTCACCGATTCACCGGGAAAGAACGCGCGGGCCGGCGCGAAGACGATGGTCTGCGGATCGAGCAGGCTCACGACGCCCGCTACGGGACCGCTCCAGCGACCCGCGACGTACACGCTCGAGGCGATCGTCTGCGCGTCCAGCGGCTCGGTCGAGCGCATGCGGATCGAGGCGGCCGGACTGGCGTTCCGTGAGTTGGCCGCTGGCTCGAGGAGCTGCAGGCGGGGCGCGAGCTGCCCGAACGCGGGGCTCGCCGCGATCAGGGCCGAGCAGAGGGCGGGGCGCAGCAGAGGGGATCCGGTGCAGCGCGTGAGGAGCGACATCATCGGATGCTCGGGGCCAGGGAAGGCCGGCCCCGAGCGGGGAGCGGCAGTTAGGAAGCGGCAAATCCTAGGGGTTCTTCGACCAACCGTGGGCGCAGCTCTGACCGGCGCAGGCGAATCACCTCCATGCGCCCACCTGCTCCCGCACTGCGGGTTCCGCTGCTCCTTCTGGAACAGCTCAGCGAACCGTTGCCTGCTCGGGGTTCGAGAGCACGACGCCGGCGCCGTCGAGCACGAGCCCCTGCAAGGCGATGCTCGCCGAAGGAGCGGGCACGCCTGGAACCGGGATCGCGAGCGAGAGCTCACCTGCGGCATCGAGCACCCCGGCATGCAGAACGAAGAGCGTGCTCGGAGCGAGATGCCACGTGCCGCCGAAGAGCGGGACGCCGGTGGGGCTCGGGAAGCCCAGGCTGATCAGACACGGCCGCGCAGGCGCGCCCGAGAGCTCGACGAAGTGCGTGCGGCCCCCGAGGAGCGCGAGCGGCTGGCTCGCACCGAAGCCGCTCTGCTGCGCGAACGCATCGAGCCGCAACGTCGCCTCGCAGCTCCGAGCTTGCACGCCGGGCGCGTTCGGTCCGCTCTGACGATAGAAGAAGAGGAGATCATCGACCTCGTCGATGCCGATGAGATCGACATCGCCGTCGCGATCGTAATCGACGAGCGCGACGCAGGAGCCGGCGCTGGAGGCCGGGAGATCCTGACGGGAGGTGAAGGTGCCGTTCCCCGTGTTGCGCCACACGGTGAAGGTGCCGGCGCTGTAATTCGAGGCGACGAGATCGAGATCGCCGTCGCCGTCGAGATCGCCGAGGTCGATCGCGAGCGGGAAGCTCCCCGTCGCGACGCTGCTCACCGATCCCACGCCTCCGGCGCCATTGCCGCGGACGAGCGAAGCGCGGTTCGCGCTCGAATCGCAGGTCGCCGCATCGAGGTCGCCATCGCCATCGATGTCCCCGAGCGCGATCATCCAGGGCCGCGAGCCCACGGTCGCGAACGAAGACGCCGTGAACGCGCCCGTGCCGTCGTTCAACAACACGGTGACGCGACTCGACGTGAACGTCGCGACCCAGAGGTCGGCCCAGCCGTCGCCGTTCGCGTCGCCCGCGGCGATCGCCGTCTCGCCCGTGCCGCCGCCATCGAAGAAGGTCGCGGCAGCGAAAGTCCCGTCGCCGCGATTGCGGTGCAGGGCCACGTTCGAGCTCACGCGATTCGCGGTGACGACGTCCATGTCGCCATCGCCCTCGACGTCGAGCACGCAGAGCCCGCGCGTGCCCGTGCCGCTGGGATAGGTCACCGCGGGCAGATAGCCGCCTGCGCCGTCCCCGCGGAGGATGCTCATGGAGTTCCCGGCGATGTTGCCGATGGCGAGATCGGTGATGCCGTCGCCGTCGAAGTCCGCGCCTTCGTTCGTGCTCGGGCGCGAACCGTTGGGCAGGGCATGCGTGACGAACGGCGCGAAGCCGCCGCAGCCGTCGTTGCGCAGCACGCGCACGTCCTCGCTCGTCTCGTTCACCGCGGAGAGGTCCGGCGCGCCGTCGCGATCGATGTCGCCCGCGTAGATGCCGTAGATCTGGATCAAGCCCTCGCCGGTCGACCGCAACGACTGGGTGCGCGCGAGAGGGAAGCTGCCGCTGCCCCGAGCGCCGCCCACCGCGAAGCCGGAGCTGAAGCCACCGACGAGCGCGAGGCCCGCCGTCGAGCGCAGCGCGCTCGAGACCATCACGGTCACCGCTTCACCGGCGAAGAACGCGCGCGAGGGCTCGAAGACGATGAGCTGGGGATTCTCGAGGCGACGCACTCCCGTCATGGCGCCGCTCCACCGACCCCAGACGCGCACGCTCGCATCGAGCGTCGAGGGATCGAGCGGCTCGGTGCTCGCGATCTCGATGCGGGACGCCGCGTTGGCGAGGATCGCGCTCGGCGTCGGAGAGACGAGCTGCAGACGCGGGGCGCTCTGCCCAGCCAGCGCACCGGCGAGCAGCGCGGACAGACAGAGCGCCGTGGCGGAGAGACGGATCATGGCGGGTGCTCCGAGAGGCGGCGAGCGATACGCCGCGCCCGCGGAGGCCGGCATGGCTTTCTCGATTTGGTTCTACTTCAGCGACCGAGAGGGACGGCGATGGTCGAGCGCACGCGCGTCGTGCGCGCGCTCGGGAGCTGCAGAGTCACCGGCGCGCCGACGCCGAGGCTCGTCGTGAACGGGCGCAATCCTTGCAAGCTGGAGAGCGTCGGCCGCATCTCCAGGATCGCGACGCGCGACGAACGCAGCTCCCGCGCGTGCAGCGCGCCGAAATGTTCGTACGCCGCGACGGCCTTCGCCGCGAAGGCTCGGTCACCTTCGCCGAGCCCGATGCGGATCAGCGCGCAGAGCGCTTCGTAGCGCTGCTCCTCCGAGCGGCTCGCGAGCCGCACCGCCCAGCGATCGACGGCGCGGCGCAGCAGGCGCATCCGCTCGGCTTCGCCGGCGGGGCTCTGCGCCACCGCCGCGCCCGCGGCGAACCAGGAGCAGAGGAGAAGGAGCGAACAGCGGAGCAAGCTCATCGCGCGAGACCGAGCAGCGGAAGGAGGTCGAGAGAGCTTACGCGAGCGGGGGCGTTCGCGCTTCCGCTCGGATTCGCCGCGCCATGACGAGGAGAGCGAAAGCGGCCACGAAGCCGAGTGCTGCGAGGAACAGTGCCCAACCGAGCTCCCCGGTCTCGGCGAGGAGC
The DNA here is from genome assembly GCA_016793245.1 of Planctomycetota bacterium. Taxonomy (GTDB): domain Bacteria; phylum Planctomycetota; class UBA1135; order UBA1135; family JADKAF01; genus JADKAF01. Next base: position 1,058 of record JAEUHW010000260.1, on the reverse strand, counting down.
AGGAGCCCGACCGGCGGCCCCACGACGTTCGAGCAAGCCCAAGCCATCCAATAGAGCCCCTGGTAGCGCCCGCGCGCCGACTCCGGCGCGAGCTCGGAGACCACCGCATTGCAGAGAGGAAAGATCGCCACTTCCCCGAGCGTCCAGCTCGCGAGCACGGCGACGTGCATCCACGCGGTGTCGGCCGTGGCGTGCAGCGCGAAGCCGCCGCAGAAGAGCAACGCCGCGAGCGGGATCACGCGGTAGCGTCCCCACTGCTCGAGACGCGGCACGAGCCACGGCTGCACGAGCACGATCAACAGCCCGTTCACCGCGGAGATCCGCCCGAAGGTCTCGAGGTCGATGCCGTCGCCGCGCAAGAGCGGCCCGAGCGAGGTCGCGAACTGGATCATCACCAGTCCGATCGCGAACGCCGCGAGGAGCAGCGGCTGGAAGCGACGATCGCGCAGCGCATCGAGGCTGCGGAACGCGGGCCGCGAGTCGCCGGAGAGCAACTGCGGTCGCGTCTCCGGGAGGAAGAGTCCGAGCACGGCGGCGGCGAGCAGCATCGTCGCGGCATCGCCATAGAACAGCCAGGCGAAGCCCACGTGCTTCGCGCACCAGCCGGCGATCACGGGCGAGATCGCGAAGCCCAGGTTGTAGGCCCAGGTCAGATACGCGAAGGCCTGCGCGCGCTGATGCGGCGCCGTGAGATCGGAGATCGTCGCCGCCACCGCGGGGCGATAGAGCTCGGCGACCGAGCCGAGCAGCAGCGCGAGCGCGGCGAAGAGCAGCGCGTCATGCGTGTGCACGAGGGCCAGCAAGACCACCGCCCCACCGCAGAGGCTCAGCAGCATCGTGGCCTTGCGGCCCCAGCGATCCGTGAGCTGACCACCGATCACGCCGGCGATCACGCAGCCGATGCCCCAGCCCATCAAGATGCGCGCGACCTCGGCGGTTCCGAAGCCTTCGTGCTCGCGGAGGTAGATCGCGAGGAACGGCAGCACGAACGCGCCGAGGCGGTTCACGAACATGCCCGCGATCAGCAGCCAGAAGCTGCGCGGGAAGCTGCCGAACAG
>JAEUHW010000225.1 GCA_016793245.1 Planctomycetota bacterium | reverse complement strand
CGCAGCGCGCGCTGCATGCGCTGTGGGTGCCGCAATGGCTCGCCGAAGCGCGCGCGGCGACGCCCGCGGGGGCGACGCTGCGCATCGCGCGGGTGATCGAGCATGCGACGCCGGACGATCTCACGTCTCTCGCGCGCGAGCTCGCGAACGGCGGGGCGAGTGTGCTGCTCTGCGCGCAGGACGAGCAGCGCTTGCATGCGGTCGCGGCGGCGCCGAAGGGAGCTGCGCCGGCGAATCAGGGGTTGGTGGCGTTCCTGCAGGGGTTCGGGGGGAAGGGTGGAGGGTCGGCGGAGATGGCGCGGGGGAGTGCGGGGCGCGTTGCGGCCGCCTTGATCGAGAAGTCGCTTGCGCATTGGCGCTCGCTCTGAGGCTGTCAGAATCACGGGCTCGTCGTTCGCGCGCTTCACGAGTATCGCAAGGGGATACGCTGCGAGGAGTCGATGGAACGGCAGCTGGAGCGCTTGGGAATCCTGACTCGACGCGCGATCGCGAAGTGCGGCGTCCCCGTGGGTCCACCGAGCGATGCGTTGCGGCTCTGGCAGGCCCAGCATGGCATCCGCCCCGAGCTCACGGGGCGATGCGGTGTCTTCTCGATCTACGGCAGGCAAGGCCCGATGGTCGGGCCCGTGGACTTGCTGACCGATGAGGAGCTCATCCGGTGGAACACGCTGCAACGCCGTGCGTTCGACTGCGGCTATCTCTGCATCGGGGTCAGCGCCTGCGGCGATTGGCTGGTCGTGAGGTGCATGCCAGGGCGCGAAGCTCTCGGCTACATCGCGCGCGAGAACTACGAGGAAGACCTGGATCGGCATCCGGAGGAGACGTTCCTGCCCCTGTGTAGATGCTTGCTGGAGTTCGCGCGAATCTCCAGGGTTGATGACTTCCCGGACTCTTGGGACGAGGCGCGAGCTTGGTTGGCGAAGCGATGATTCAAGAACTCACGGATCTCGAGCGCTCCGCGATGGAGATGATCCTGCAGGGCGAGTCCTCCGTGCTGGAGGCGCTGCGGCGCCAATGGACCCATGCCACGATCGTTCGGCGAGAGCTGACGGGCTGCGGGTTCTTCACCTATCTCGCGGTCGATCGCGCCGGCTCCGAGCCCACGACGCCGCGGCGACTCGCGATCTCGAGTCCTCATGGGGAGATCGATGGCCTGGCGCACGGAGTCGGCTTCGTGCTGTTCGTCGAGGAGGGCGATCTGAGCTTCCTCGAGGGCTTCTCCTACGACGAGCCTTGGTGGCCCACGCCGCATTCGGAGTTCCAGCTCACCCCTCTGTCGTCGCCCCGCATCCACGAACTGGGCGTTCGATCTGCGGACGAATCATAGCGATCCCGTCATGGAGCTGTTCCCGAGGATGGTCCGTCCAGATTGCCTTGGTCTTGCGTAGACTCGGAGACGCTCGAAACCCATGGTGATGCCGTGTCCGAAGTGCGCGTGACCGCGGAGCGCTCGTTTCTCGAAGCCGGTGTGGCATGCGTGCTTCCGGCGCTGCAGCGGCGAGGCTTTGCCTACGCCCTGGGAAATGTTGGGGTCGCATCAGGCGGCCCCTTTGCGACCTGTCAGTTCTCGTGCGGCAGGATCACCATGGGCCTGATCGTTCGTCGGGCGCATCGGCTCGGCAGTCCCAACTACTCGATCGGTGCGGGATACGCCGGCCATGAAGACATGGTCTGGGCGATCGGTCGTTCCGGTGAGGAATCGCTGGTCTCAGAAGGCTACATCGACTGCGTGTCGCGAGACGGTGGAGATGCCTTCGAGGCTCTTCGGAAGGACCTGGAGACGATCGTCCTTCCCGTACTCGATGCTTCGCGAGCGAACTTCGAAGAGGCCATCGAGCGGGCGGTCGCACGAGTGCGAGCCCGCCGGGGGTGGGGGTAAGTCCCGTCATCCGATGCACGCTCGGCCACCCTCTCGAGATCGCGATCGCCGGAAACGGGTACCCAGAGCAGGGCTGATGCACGACCACGTCGCTGGTTCTCGCGTGGACGCGTCCATCGTGCCGGCGCGCGCGTGAAAGCAAGAGGCGAGGAGCGAGAGGCGAGCGAGCGCAAGACCGCGCATGCGCTACGCCCGGCCCTACGGCGAAGCAAGCGCCGCGCCCGACGCGCGCGAAGCACGACCATGGCGATCGAGCATCGACGCGTGTACGGCGCGAGCGAGAAACGCGGAGGGTAGCGCGTCGTTCACGTCGCTTGCTGCGCCTCCGGGCGCGGCTTCGCTTCGTCGATGGACTTCGTGCGCCGTTTCGGAGCCCGCTGGAGGCGGGGGCTCCGAAACTCATGCTCATGGGTGCGTTCGGACGTCCATGCGAGAACGACGTCGAGAGACGCGGGTTACGCGCCCGCGCGGCGGTAGGGCGAAGAGCGTCAGCGCGAAGATGCTCGACAACTTGATTGCGCAGGGTTCCGTCGCGGTCGGCCGGCGGCCTTGTTGCGCTGCGGCAGCTCGCGGATGTCGAGCAGGCCGTGGCGGCGCCAGCCGGTGGTGAGCAGCCAGGTCAAGGCGGGTGCAACGGTTGCCACAACAGGCGCTGCTGGGATCGATGGGATCGATGGGCGCTCCATCCAGCCGTCGAACACGGGCGCGCTCGAGCATGGATCGATCGCCGACGGCAGCACGACGCCGTGCTTCTTGCCGTTCTGCAGCACGTAGCGCAGCGCGTTCCGGGCTTGCGTCGGCGTCGAGATCACTTCGTCGTGATAGCGCTCCGGGAACACCTTGCCGCGGCGGCCCCAGAGCTTGTTGAGTGCGCGAGCGAGCGGGCTCAGCAGCGCGTTCATGCCGCGGGCGACGCACTCGCGATCCTCGGCCTCGACGAGAAGGTGGAGATGGTCCTTCTGAATCGAGTAGTGGATGATCCGTATTCCCTGCCGATCGCGGCTCGCGCTGAGCGCCGCGAGAACGAGCGTCGCTGCGCCACCGCGGCGCAGCGAGGGTAGGCCATCGGCAAGACGCACGGTGATGTGCAGCGGCTCGCCGCGCTTCTTCTTCGAACGCTGACGGTGCGGCATGCCTGGCTCGGCGTTCTTCGGCTTCCGTCCCGCGCCCTTCCGCTCGCCGCCATGCTGACGGAAGTCGAACTCGAGCTGTTGATCCTTGCGGCGCATGTGGCGTCCTCTGTCTCGCGCTGCGTCGCCTTCCCCGATGTCGTCCCAGCATCTAGAACGCAGAAGGAGCGTCATTGGTCTGCTACAAAGTCGGAAACTTGATAGCGCGAGGTTGTTCGCTACCCGAGCTCGCTGCACCGCGCGGGCGACGAACCCATGTCTCTCGACGCGGTTCTCGCGTCGATGTCCGATCTCTCCCGCAGCATGAGTTTCGGAGCCCCCGCCTCCAGCGGGCTCCGAAACGGCGCACGACGTCTTTCGACGGAGCGGAGCCGCATCCGGAGGCGATGCAAGCGACGTGACCGCCGCGCTCGCTCTCGAGTCGCATCCGACGTCGAGCACGCTTCGACGCGCGATGTCGTTCGACGTCGTGCACGCGCGGCGGGCGCGGCGCTTGCTTCGCCGGAGGGCTGGCGGAGCGGTCGTCGCGGTTCACGCGTTCAGATGTTCGCGTTCGTCTTCGTTCCGGGTACTGCTCTCGTGTCGACGCGTCCACCGTGCAGGTGCGCGCGTGAAGGCGAGAGGCGAGAGCGAGAGGAGTTCGAGCGCAAGACCGCGCATGCGCTACGCCCGGCCCTACGGCGAAGCAAGCGCCGCGCCCGACGCGCGCGAACCGCGTCGATGGCATTCGCGAGTCGACGCGCGAACGACGCGAGCGAGAAACGCGGAGCGTGGCGCGTCGTGCACGTCGCTTGCTGCGCCTCCGGGCGCGGCTTCGCTTCGTCGATGGACATCGTGCGCCGTTCCGGAGCCCGCTGGAGGCGGGGGCTCCGAAACTCATGCTCATGGGCGCGTTCGGACGTCCATGCGGGAACGACGTCGAAAGACATGGGTTACGCGCCCGCGCGGCGGTAGGGCGAAGAGCGTCAGCGCGAAGATGCTTGGCGACTTGATTGCGCAGGGTTCCGTCGCGGTCGGCCGGTGGAACTGTGGGGCTGCGGGAGTTCGCGGATGCCCAGCAATCCGTGGCGGCGCCAGCCGGCTGTGAGGAGCCACGTTGACGCGGGTGCGACGGCGGCCACCGCTGGCATTGTCGGAGTCGACGCGATCGAAGGACGCGCTGTCCAGCCGTCGAACACGGGCGCGCTCGAGCAGAGATAGATTGACGATGGCGCGACGACTCCGTGCTTCTTGCCGTTCTGCAGTACGTAGCGCAGCGCGTTGCGCGCCTGTGTCGGCGTCGAGATCACTTCGTCGTGATAGCGCTCGGGGAACACCTTCCCCTTCCGGCCCCAGAGCTTGTTGAGTGCACGCGCGAGCGGACTCAGCAACGCGTTCATGCCGCGGGCGACGAACTCACGGTCGTCGGCCTCGACGAGGAGGTGCAAATGGTCCCGCTGAATCGAGTACTGAACGATCCGCATTCCGTGCCGATTGCTGCTCGCGCTCAGCGCAGCGAGCACGAGCTTCAACGCGCCGCCGCGGCGGAGCGACGGCAGGCCCTCGGCGATCTTTACGGTCACGAGCAGCGGCTCGTTGCGCTTCTTCTTCGAACGCTGACGGTGCGGCATGCCGGGCTCGGCGTTCTTCGGCTTCCGCCCCGCGCCCTTCCGCTTGCCACCGTGCTGACGAAAGTTGAGCTCGAGCTGATGAAGCTTGCGGCGCATCTGGCTTCCTCTTCCTCCTTGCGCGTCGCCTTCCCCGACTTCGTTCCAGCATGTAGAACGCAGAAGGGCCGTCGTTGGTTTCCTAGAAAGTCGGAAGCTTGATTGCGCGACGTTGTTCGCCGCGCGATGTCGCAGCCGCCGCGCGGGCGGGGAACTCATG
>JAEUHW010000177.1 GCA_016793245.1 Planctomycetota bacterium | reverse complement strand
CGGCGCTCAGCCCTCCTCGACCTCGACCCGCTCATCCGTCTCCCTCGCCGAATCGCTGCGCCCGTCATAGCTCAACACCTTGCCCTTGCCCTCGACGAAGGTGTGCAGATGCACCGGCCGCCGCCAGAGGCGCTGCACGTTCCGCAGCGTCGCCTGCGCCTGCTGCACCTGGATCTCGACGCCGTCCCAGCGGTGCTCGAGCAAGAGCTCGCCGCGATTGGCGTAGTTCGCGTCGGCGACCGTGATGTACGGCTGGCCGAAGTTGGTGAGCGCCTTCAGGAGCTCCTTCTTCACCCGGGTGGGATCGCGATCGAGGATCTCGACGCGGCCCGTGCGCTGGTTCATGCCGTAGACGAAGAGCTTCTGCTCCTCGGCGAACTCGGGGGTCAGGAACTCCTCGAGGAAGGTGATGTCGTTATAGATCTTGCGGACCTCGAAGATCTTCTGCATCCCTTCGCCGAGCTCCTTGTCCCAGGCCACGCGCTGCTCGGCGTCGTCGCAGCGCTCCCAGTCGCGGCCGAAGCGCCCCTTGTTCCAGCGCATCTCGATGTCGCGGAAGAGCTCGATGCCGAGCTTGTAGGGATTGATGCGGCCCGGCGTCGCGTGGACCGTGCCGGAGTGGTGGTCGGCGAAGTCGATGATCTCGGCGTCGGTGAGCGCGTGACGCGTCATGATCCGGGAGTGCCAGAAGCTGGCCCAGCCCTCGTTCATGATCTTGGTCATGCCCTGCGGCGCGAAGTAGTAGGCCTCCTCGCGGATCAAGCTCAGGATCTCGCGTTCCCAGGGCTCGAGCGGCGCGTGCTCGATCAGGAACGCGAGCACGTCCTTCACCGGCTTCGGCGGGAAGCGCTTCGCCTGGCTCTGCTCGGCCTCCATGCGCTTCCGCTCCCGCTCCAGGTACTCGGGCGGGTTGATATAGCGCTCCATGTAGTCCTTCGCGCGGAGGCGCGGGACGTCGATGCTCTCGCGGCGGGCGGAGCCCCCGTGCTCCTCGCGGGCGCGCGGCACGGCCTTCCGATAGGCGGCATGCACGTCGATCAGGTTGTCGAGGCTGGTCGCGATGTCGAGGAAGTCCTCGACCGCGTCCTGTCCCACGTCCTCGACGAAGCGGCGCACCTGCGTGCCGTGGTTCGCCATCTGATCGATCATCTTCCGGTTCGTGGGGCCGAACCAGAGGTTGTTCTTGAAGAAGTCGCAGTGCCCGTAGACGTGGGCCATGACCAGCTTCTGGTCCACGACCGGGTTGTTGCGCATCAGATAGGCGTAGCAGGGATCGTTGTTGATCACGAGCTCGTAGATCTTGCTGAGCCCGTACTCGTAGCTCTTCGCGAGCTGGTCGTACTCCATCCCGAAGCGCCAGTGCGGATAGCGGCGCGGAAAGCCGCCGTAGGAGGCGACCTCGTTCAGCTCCTCGGCGTCGACGAGCTCGAAGACGGTCTCGTAGAAGTCGAGGCCGTAGGTCTCCGCGACCGCCTTGATCTTGTCGCGCTCTTGCAGGAGCTCGGGAGTGAGGTTGCCCATCGCGGGGTGCGGCTCCGGAGGAAGCGGAGGAAGCTCAGCGGCCCTTGCCGAGGAAGTGCCGGATCGAATCGGGGATCGAGTCCCGGTCGAGGATGTCGGAGGTCACGACGCGCTCGTCGCTCTTGAACGCGAGGTCCAAGTCCTTCTTGAACTGCCCCGAGCCGTAGGCCGACTTCACCTGGCCGTAGGCGAACTGGTTGCAGCGCGGCAGCAGCTTCTCCTTCAGCAGCGACACGCAGCGCTCGGTATCGCGAGCGCTCCAGTTGTCGCCGTCGGAGAAGTGGAACGGATAGACGTTCCACTCGTCCTGCGCGTACTTGCGCTCGAGCATCTCGAGCAGGAGCTCGTAGGCCGAGGAGATCTTCGTGCCGCCGCTCTCGCGGAGGTTGTAGAAGGTGTGCTGGTCGACTTCCTGCGCCGCCGCGTCGTGCACGACGTAGCGCACCTCGATGTTCTTGTACTGCGAGCGCAACCAGGTATCGATCCAGAAGGACTCGATGCGCACGATCTCCTTCTGCTCGCGCCCCATCGAGCCCGAGACGTCCATCATGTAGATCACGACGGCGGAGGAATCCGGGACCTCGCGCAGCTTGAACGAGCGGTAGCGACGGTCTTCCTTCACCGGGATCACGATCGGGTTCGCCGGGTCGTAGGTCCCGCTCGCGATCGTGCGCTTCAGCGCCTCGCGGAAGGTGCGCTTGAAGTGCCGGAGGCTCTCGGGTCCCACGCGCGCGATCGAGGAGTACCCGCCGCCGAGCGCCCGGATCGTCTTCTTGCCCTTCGACTCGATGCGCGGCAGAGCGAGCTCCTCGCCGAGGATCTGCGCGAGCTCCTCCAGGCTGACCTCGACCTCCAGCACATGCTGGCCGGCCTGCTCGCCGGCCTGGCCCGCGCCGTCGCCGTCGCCCTGGCCCGCCGGATCGCCCTCGCCGCCCTCGCCTTGGCCTACGCCCTTCCCCTTGTTCGAGCCGAAGCGGAAGCGCGGGAGCTCGATCTGCGGCAGCGGGATGCTGACGTAGCGCTTCCCCTGCTTCCCGATCAGCTCGCCGGAGCTCAGGTACTTGCGGAGGTCCTTCTTCACGCTCCCGCGAACGATCTCGCGGAAGCGCGCGCGGTCCTGGTCGATGCGCTGCACCATGGGGATCGCGCCCGACTCAGCTCTTCGACTTCACGTCGCCGCGCGCGAAGATCGACGCCACGTAATTGAGCACGTCGGTGGCGGAGATCTCGTCGTAGCCGAAGTCGCGGATGAGCCGCGTCTTCACCACGTCGATCTTCTCCTGCGTGTCCTTGTCCACGACCGTCGAGACCAGGCTGGTCAGCTTGATCGAGTCCTTCTGGTCCTCGAAGAGCTTCAGCTCGAGCGCGCGGTGCAGCCGCTCGTTGGTCTTGTAGTCGAACTTCCGCCCCTCGACCGCCAGCGCGCCGATGTAGTTCATCACCTCGCGGCGGAAGTCGTCCTTCCGACTGTCGGGGATGTCGATCTTCTCCTCGATCGAGCGCATCAGGCGCTCGTCGGGCTCCTCGTCGCGGCTGGTGTAGCGGTTGCGGACCTTCTCGCCCTGCGTGTACGCCTTCACGTTGTCGATGTAGTTGCCGCAGAGCCGCGAGATCGCCTCCTCGTCGGCGGCGATCGCGCGCTGGACCTCGTTCTTCACGATCTCGTCGTACTCCTCGCGCACGACGCCGAGGAGCTCGCGGTAGCGCTTGCGGATCTCCTCGGAGGCGATCAGCGAGTGGTGGGCCAGGCCCTCCTCCAGCTCGTTCATCACCATGAACGGGTTGATCGACGGCTGCTCGCCGACGAGCGCGTTCGAGATCTTGTCCTGGATGTAGCGCGGAGAGATCCCCTCCATGCCTTCGCGCTGCGCCTCCTCGCGGAGCTCGCGCACGTTCTCGGCCGTGAAGCCGGAGAGGCTCTTGCCGTTGTAGAGCTTCATCTTCTGGAGGAGCGTCAGGTTCGCCTTCTTCGGCTCCTCGAGGCGCGTCAGGACCGCCCACATGGCCGCCGTCTCGATCGTGTGCGGGGCGATGTGGCGCCCGGGCACGCGGCGCTTGTTGAAGTCCTTCCGGTAGATGCGGATCTCGTCCTCGAGCACCGTGTTGTACGGGATGTCGATCTTGATGGTGCGGTCGCGGAAGGCCTCCATCAGCTCGTTCGACTGGAGCTTCTTGTACTCGGGCTCGTTGGTGTGCCCGATGATGACCTCGTCGATGTCGGTCTGCGCGAACTTCTTCGGCTTGACCTTGTGCTCCTGGGAGGCCCCCAGCAAGTCGTAGAGGAACGCGACGTCGAGCTTCAGCACCTCGATGAACTCGATCATGCCGCGGTTCGCGACGCAGAACTCGCCGTCGAAGTTGAACGCGCGCGGATCGGAGTCGGTGCCGAGCTCGGCGATCTTGCGGTAGTTGAGATCCCCGGTGAGCTCGGTCGAGTCCTGGTTCTTCTCGTCCTTCGGCTGGAAGGTGCCGATGCCGATGCGATCCTTCTCGGAGATCAGCATGCGCCGCACGCGCACGTGCTCGATCACCTTCTCCCAGTCGCCGCCGTGGCGCTCCATCAGCAGGTTGTAGTAATAGCGCGAGAGCGGGCAGAGATCGAAGTCGAGCTTCAGGCGGTAGCCGGTGCGCAGCTTCTTGTTCAGCGACTCGGCGAGCTGGGAGCGCGCCGGCTCGGGGATCAGCAGCAAGGGCTCTTCGTTCATCGGCGAAGGGATCACCTCGCCGTCGATCTCCCAGTCGAAGGTATAGAGCCGCCCGTCGTCGGTGCGGCTGAAGTGCTCGAGGCCCTTCTTCAGGAGGCGCACGAGCGTCGACTTGCTGGAGCCCACCGGCCCGTGGAGCAGCAGCACGCGCCGCTCGGGACCGAAGCCGTGCGCGCCGGCCTTGAAGGCCCCCATCAAGCGCTCCAGGGAGCGCGAGAGCCCGAAGAGCCCGTCGCGGCCGTCCTCCAGCGGATCGTCGAAGAAGTGGTAGTGCACGCGGCGCGACTTGCCGTTGCCCCGCTCCTCCACGCCGTGGAAGAGGATCATGTCGTAGAGGCGCTGATAGGCGTTCCGCGCGATGCGCGGGTCCTCCTCCACGAGATGGAGGTAGTCCCAGAAGCTCCCGCGCCAATGCAGCGCGGCGTAGCTCTCGGGGCGCGCGGTGGCGCGGATCAGCTCGCGCAAGGAAGCGCTGCTCAAGCTCTGCGTCATGGTCGATGCTCCGTGGCCCGTTCGTGCGGGCTCGGTCTGGTCGTGCAGCACATCGGTCGCCCGGGCGGCCGAAAGAAGGACGCTTCAGGCAAAACTCGCGCAGCGAATAGGGGTGTGTCGAGCCCCTATCTCGCCCCCTGCCTCCTTCCGAGCGGGGTTGCGCCGCCTCCGCAACCGCCGCGCTTTGCGCCGAGAGGCGGGTTGCCCCGCGGCGCGGCTCGGCGCAAGATCGCCTCTCCCTTCGTGTTCGGACGATCAGAACTCTTGCTCCGATCCCCCATGGCCCGTCGACTCGTCTTGCTCGCCGTCGCCTCAGCCGCCCTCGGCGGCGGCGCTTGGTACCTCTTCTCCGGCGGCGGACCGGACTTCCCCGGCGAGGCGGCGCTCGAGCATGTGCGCGCCGTCGTCGCGTGCGGCGAGCGCCAACCCGAGAGCGCGGGCAGCCGCTGCGCGCGCGAGAAGATCCTCGCCGCGTTGAAGGCCGGCGGCGTCGAGGCCGAGGAGAAGAGCTACAAGATGCGCACGCCGATGCCCGATCCGCAGACGGGCGCGCCGCGCGAGATGACCTTCACCAACGTCGTCGCGCGCGTGAAGGGCAAGAGCGACGCGGTGATCGCGTGGGGCACGCACTACGACACCCCCGCGATCGCCGGTCAGACCATCGTCGGCGCGAACGACGGTGCCTCCGGCATCGGCGTCCTGATCGAGCTCGCGAAGCGCCTGCAGGGCACCTCGCCCGCGATGACGCACGTCTTCCTCTTCCTCGACGGCGAGGAGAAGCTCGGCGATCTCCCCTGGAACCACCAGATCGGCGATGTCACCGCGAACGCGTGCTTCGGCTCGCGCGCGCAGGCCCAGGAGTGGGCTAGAGAGAATCGACTGCCGCGCGCGTTCGTGCTGCTCGACATGATCGGCGACGCCGACCTGCAGATCCTCTGGGAGACGCAGTACGCCACGGTCTCCCTCAAGAACATCTTCGAGCGCGCCGCGCGCGATCAGGGGCTCGACGGCACCTTCTTCAAGTACCAGATGGCGGTGAACGACGATCACGCGCCGTTCGCGCACTACCAGGTCCCGACCATCGACTTGATCGACTTCCGCTACGGTCCGCCGCACCCCGAGCGCGGCGGTGGCGCGTACTGGCACAGCGCCGACGACACCATGGACAAGCTCTCTGCGCAGAGCCTCGCGATCGTCGGCGCGGTCTGCTGGGCGGCGATTCCGCTGCTCGAGAAGAAGTTCCTGTGAGCGCGCCGCGCGGTGCTCGCTGGACGAGCGCGCTCGCCGGCCTCGTGCTCGCGCTCAGCCTCGGCGGCTGCCGCGCCGAGGCCGCGCAGGATCCGTCGCGGCCGAGCGACGCTCCGAAGCAGGCGCCCGCGCCGGAGAGCGCGCGCCAAGCCGACGAGTTCGCCGCGGATCCAGCCCCATCTGGACGCCGCGCGCTGCGCTGGATCGAGGGCTTCTGCGCGCTCGGTCCGCGCGTACCCGGAACCGCGGGCGCCGAGAAGGCCCGCGCCGCGATCGTCGCGGCGATCCGCGCCGCAGGCGTCGAGCCAAAGCTCGTTCCCCTGCGGATGAGCACGACGCGCGGCGAGCTCGAGTTCGTGAACGTGCTCGTGGAGCTGCCGGGGAAGAGCAGCAAGCGCGTGGTCTGGGGTGCCCATTACGACACGCCCGACGTCCGCGAGGATCCCTATTGGCAGAGCGAGTTCCCCGAGGGCTCCCTCTTCGTCGGCGCGAACGACGGCGGCTCCGGCATCGCCGTGCTCCTGGAGCTCCTGCGCGCGCTGCGCGCGCGCGGCGTCGGCGAGGTCGGCCACAGCTTCCTCTTCCTCGACGGCGAGGAGCGCATCGGTCCTCCGCCGTTCAATCCCACGCTCGACGATCCGAAGGCCAACGCCTGCTTCGGCGCGCGCGGGCAAGTCGCCAAGTGGCGCGACGCGAAGCACCTCCCCGAGGCGTTCGTATTGCTCGACATGGTCGGCGATCGCGAGCTCGACCTCGTGCGAGAGACGACCTACTCCGATGCGCGCCTGCTCGAGCTCTTCCAGCGCGCGGCGAAAAGCGCGGGCCTCGAGAAGACGCAGCTCGTCGGCGAGCGCGGCATGATGGACGACCACGTCCCCTTCCAGGCCGCGGGCGTCCCGAGCATCGACTTGATCGACTGGACCTACGGTCCGCCCGACGCGCGCGGGCGGGCGGGTGCTTATTGGCACACGCCCGCCGACACGCCGGACAAGCTCTCGGCGCCGAGCTTGGAGACGACGGCGAAGCTCTGCCTCGCGGCGCTGCCGGAGCTCGAGCGTTTCGCGCGCGGAGAGCGCTGAGCCGCTACAGCGCGCGCAGCCACTCGAGCAGCAGCCGCACGCCGACGCCGGCCGCGCCCTTCTTCGGCCCGTAATCGCGCGCCTTCCCCCCCCACGCCGTGCCGGCGATGTCGAGGTGCGCCCACCGAATGCCCTCGCCCACGAAGTAGGAGAGGAACGCTCCGCCCGCGGTCGAGCCCGCGCCGTCGTTCGGCGAGTTGATGTTGCGGAGGTCGGCGACCTCGGACTTCATCATCTCGCGATGCACGTCCCAGAGCGGGAGCTGCCAGCAGCGCTCGCCGGTGGCCTCGCCCGCGGCGATGAGCTCGCGGCAGAGGCCGTCGTCGCCCATGATCCCCGTCGCTTCGTGGCCGAGCGCCACGACCACCGCGCCGGTGAGCGTCGCCAAGTCGAGCATGAGCTCCGGCTTCAGCGTCTTCGAGGCCCAGGAGAGCGCGTCGGCGAGCACGAGGCGGCCTTCGGCGTCGGTGTTCAGCACTTCGATGGTGCGGCCATCGAAGGCGGTGATCACGTCGCCGGGCTTCTGCGCCTTGCCGTCGGGCATGTTCTCGGCGCAGGCGATGACGCCGTGGATCTCGTGCGGGAAGTCCAGCTTCTGCAGCGCGCGGAAGACTCCGAGCACGGCGGCGGCGCCGCACATGTCGAACTTCATCTCCTCCATGCGCGCGGCGGGCTTGATCGAGATGCCGCCGGTGTCGAAGGTGAGGCCCTTGCCCACGAGCACCACGCGCCGCGGCTTCTTCGCGCCGCGCTTCGCCTTCGGCTTGTAGCGGAGGTGCACGAGGCGCGCGGGCTCGCTGCTGCCCTTCGCCACGCCGAGGAGGGCGCCCATCTTCAAGCGCCGGAGCTCGGGCTCTTCGAAGACCTTGCACGCGATGCGAGTGCCCGCGCCCTTCGCGAGGCTCTGCGCGGCGGCCGCGAGCTCGCGCGGCGGCAGCGCGTTCCCCGGCGCGTTCGAGAGGTCGCGCGCGAAGCAGACCGCCTCCGCGCCGACCAAGCCCTCTTCGACGCCGGCCGCGAACGCCGCGTCGCCGCCGAGGAAGGTGGCACTCCGGAGCTCCTTCTCCTGGTCCTTCGCCGGCGTGCCGACGCCGCGGAAGCGCTCGAAGCGATAGGTCGCGAGGCGCACGCCCTCCGCCGCCGCGCGGCCGAAGTCATGCGGAGCCACGGCGCCCGTGCTCAGCGCATGCGTCCAGTCGAGCACGAAGCTCTCGACGCCGAGCGCGATCGCGCGCGATGCGGCCACCGCGGCCGCGCGGCGGATCGCCTCCGCATCGAGGTTCTTCTTCGCGCCGAGACCGAGGAGCGCATGGCGCTCGTGCTCACCGCCGTAGAGCAGGAGCCACGCGCGCGCTTCGCCCTTCCAGTCCTTCTTCGCCGCCTCGGAGAGCCCCGCGGGCACGCCGACCTTGTCATCGAGGACGGCGGTGACGTGGAGCGGAGAAGTGGGTGCAGCGGCACCCGCGGACTTCACATGGATCTGCATCGACTACAGCTCGAGGTACTTCGGGCCGCCGCCGCCCTCGGGCGTGACCCAGTTGATGATCTGGTACGGATCGGCGACATCGCAGGTCTTGCAGTGCACGCAGTTGCTCGCGTTGATCTCCAAGTGGTCGCCGCGCCACTCGTAGACCTGCGCCGGGCAGAAGTGCTGGCAGGGGTTGCCGTACTCCTCCTTGCAGCGCGTCAAGCAGACATCGGGCTCGATGACGACGAGGTGGCAGGGCTGGTCCTCCTCGTGCACCGTGCCGGAGTGGTAGACGTCCTTCAGGCGATCGAAGGTGAGCACGTCGTCGTACTTCATCTTCGGCAGCGCCGACGCGTGAGCGGCGTGAGCGTAGGCTTCGTGGTCCTCGTGGATCGGCAGGCGGTCCTTCAGGAGGCGGCCGCCGAAGGCCATCTGCAGGCCGGCGCGGAGGAGTCCCAAGGTGCGCCCCGAAGTGAAGCCCTGGCGGAAGTTCCGCGCGCGCCAGAGCTCCTCCTTCGCCCACGAGCTCTCGAACGCGGTGCGATAGCGCGAGAGCGTCGCCGCGGAGACATCGTCGGTCGCGAGCGCCTCGGCGATCGCCTCGGCCGCGAGCATGCCCGACTTCATCGCGAGGTGGATGCCCTTCAAGCGCATCATGTTCACGAAGCCCGCGGAGTCGCCGACGATCGCGAAGCCGTCGCCGTAGAAGCGCGGCATCGACCAGTAGCCGCCGGACGGGATCGTCTTCGCGCCGTAGCGCAGCATCTCTCCGCCGTCCAGGATCTCGCGCAGCAGCGGATGCGTCTTCCAGCGCTGGAAGAGGTCGTGCGGATTGGTCGTCGGGTTCCCGGAGTCGAGGCCGACCACGAGGCCGATCGAGACGCGGTCTTCGTCGAGACCGTAGACCCAGCCGCCGCCGTAGGTGTCGCCGGGCAGCGGGAAGCCCAGCGTGTGGATCACGCGGCCCGGGATGCCGCGCTTCACCTTCCACACTTCCTTGCAGCCGGTCTCGTAGACTTGCGGGTTCTCACCCGCGAGCTGGAGGCGCTGCACGAGCTGCTTCGTCAGCGAGCCGCGCGAGCCTTCGCCGAAGACCGTGATCTTCGCCTGGATGTCCATCCCCGGCTGATAGGTCGACTTCTTCTGGCCGTGCTTGTCGAGGCCCATGTCGACCATGCGCACGCCGGTCACGCGATCGCCGTCCCAGAGGATCTCGGCGCCGGGGAAGCCGGCGTAGACGTCGATGCCGAGCGACTCCGCGCGCTTGCCGAGCCACGCGACCATCTTCTGCAGCGAGACGATGGGCTTCCCGTGGTTCTGGAGGCCCTTCGGGACCGCGAAGCCGGGGGCCGCGAACGACGAGCGCTTCGTGAGCAGCCGCAGCTCGTCGCTGGTCACGGTGCCATCGATCGGGAAGCCCTCCTGCCTCCAGCTCGGCAGCAGCTCGTCCAAGGCGCGCGGATCGAGCACCGCTCCCGAGAGCTGGTGATGGCCGACCTCTTCGCCCTTCTCGATGACCAGCATCGAAACGTCGTCCTTGCCGCGCGCCTGCAGGAGCTGCTTCAGGCGGATCGCGCAGGAGAGGGTCGCGGCTCCGGCGCCGACGAGGAGGACATCGACTTCGAGGGTTTCGCGCTGCATGGGATCGGAGGCCGCTCGCGCGGCGCTGTCGTCGGAATCGGTAGATGCGTGGGCGGAGATCTTAGGAGAACGGAGGCTCACTCTCCACGTCGGGCCGCGGCGCTGCGACGCTGCGGCGCCGGCTCAGGAGCGCTCGCCGATCCAGGCCGAGCCGTCCTCGTAGGTCTCCTTCTTCCAGATCGGCACCGTCTCCTTCAGTCGATCGATCAAGTGCCGACAGGCGTCGAAGGCCGCGGCGCGATGCGGCGTCGCCACCACGATCGCCACCGAGGCCTCGCCGATCAGGAGACGCCCCGTGCGGTGCACGACGAGGGCGCGCTCCAAGCCGAAGCGCTCGCGCGCTTCCTCGAAGAGCAGGTTCATCTGCACCTCGGCCATCGGCGGATAGGCCTCGTAGTCGAGATGGAGCACGCGCTTGCCGCGCGCGTGGTCGCGGACGACTCCGAGGAAGCTCAGCACCGCGCCGTCGCCGTCGCTGCGCACCTCGGCGACGAGTGGATCCAGCGCGATCGGCGCCGTCGAGAAGCGGAGCTCGAAACGAGCGGCGAGCATGGCCTAGCCTCCGCTGACCGGGGGGATCAACGCGAGCTCGCGCGCCGAGCCGACCGCGGTGGAGCCGGTCGCGTAGTGGTGATCGAGGGCGAACGCATAGCGCCGCTCGCGCAGCGCGGGGAAGCGCCGCAAGAGCTCCGCCTGCGCATCGGCCACCGTGGCGCCGTCGCAGAGCTCGAGCTCGAGACGGCTCTCTCCGGTCGCCTCGCGCAGCCCGGCGAACAGCAGCACCACGAGCTTCATGCCTCGAACCCTCCGCGCTCCGGCTCGAAGGGCCGCGCGACCTGCGCCTCCGGCGCGTGACCTTCGATCGTGCGCAGCGCGAGGAAGAGCGCTTCGCGAGAGGCGATGTCGCGGACCAGCGAGCGGCCGAGCGGTGGCCACGCGCGTCGATAGGCCCGCGTCTCGCCGCCGAAGGAGATCGCGAACCAGACGAGCCCGACGGGCTTCTCCGCGGTTCCGCCCGTCGGCCCCGCGATGCCGGTCGTCGCGATCCCGAGCCCGGCACCGCTGCGCCGCCGCGCGCCTTCGGCGAGCTCGAGCGCGATCTCGGCGCTCACCGCGCCGTGGCGCTCCAGCACTTCCGCGCGGACGCCGAGCGCGCCCGTCTTGGCCTCGTTCGCGTAGCTCACCCAGCCCCAGCCGAACACCGCCGAGGAGCCCGGGACATCGGTGATCGCGCGCGCGATCAGGCCGCCGGTGCAGGACTCCGCCGTCGCGACGTGCAGCCCGCGCTGGGCCAGTGCGGCGACGAGCACTTCTTGCAGCGTCTGCCCATCCGCGCCGAAGAGCACGTCGCGCAGGCGCTCGCGCGCCTCGCCTTCCCAGCGCACGAGCTGCCGCGCGGCGCTCTCCGCGCTCTCGGCCTCGACGCGCAGCGCGATCGTGTGGATGCCCTTCCGCGCGGTGATGCCGCAGCGGCGCCCCGCCGTCGGCCGCATCCATTCGCGGATGCGCTCGCCGAGCGCCGCTTCCGAGATCCCGCTCGCATGCAGCCGCCGGACCGCGACGTGCGTGCGTCCCGGCAGGTCCTTCCAACGCGGCAACACGTGATCGCGGAGCAGACGCTCGAGCTCGCGGGGCGGTCCGGGCAGACAGCTCACCGTCGCGCGCTGCAAGCGCAGCGCGAAGCCCGGAGCGGTGCCCACGGGGTTCGCGAGCACGCGCGCGCCGCGCGGGAAGAGCGCCTGCACGCGATTGCTCTCGGCCCACACGCGCTGGCGCGCTTCGAACCACGCGCGCACCTCGGCGAGCGCCTGCGCGTCCTCGAAGAGCTCCACCCCCGCCGCGGCGGCGACCTCGGCGCGCGTGCGATCGTCTTCCGTGGGCCCGAGCCCGCCGGAGACGATGATCTCGTCCACTTGCGACGCGAGGGCGAGCAGCTCGTCGCGGAGCGCGCCGATGCCGTCCCCCACGACGCGAAAGCCCGCGACCTCGAGGCCGAGGGCGCTCGCCTCGCGCGCGATCAGCGGCGAATTGAGGTCCGGATAGAGACCGTCGATCAACTCGTCGCCGACCGAGATCACCGCGACGCGCGGGCGCGTCGCGGAGGCGGGCTCACCGCTGCGCTGCTCCGCGCTCATGGCTCAGACGCTGAAGCGGAAGTTCATGATGTCGCCGTCCTTCACCACGTAGTCCTTCGCCTCGAGGCGCACCTTGTTGGCGGCCTTCGCGGCGCGCATGTCGCCCGCGGCGCGCAGATCGTCGAAGGCGATCGTCTCGGCGCGGATGAACCCGCGCGCGATGTCGGAGTGGATGCGGCCCGCGGCCGCGACGGCGGAGTCGCCGCGCGAGATCGTCCACGCGCGCACTTCGTCGTCGCCCGCGGTGAGGAACGAGCAGAGGCCGATCGAGGCGTAGGCGACCTGGATGATGCGCTCGCGCACGGGCTGCGCGATGCCGTACTCGGCGAGGAAGAGCTCGCGATCCTCGGGAGCCAGCGAGGCGATCTCCTCTTCGACGGAGGCCTGCAGCGGCAGCACGCTCTCCGGCGAGAGCCCGAGCTCCTTCGCCACCGCGGCGACGTCGGGCGCGTTGCCGGCGTGGTTCCAGAGCACGATCACCGGCTTCTGGCTCGCGAAGCGGAAGCCGCGGAGCAGCATCTCCTCCTCGCGGCCGAGCTCGACCTGGTTCAAGCGCTTGCCGCCCTCGATGACCTGGTGCAGCACCTTCTCGAGCGTCGCGAGCTCGCGCTTGTCCTGGTCCTGGGTCTTCGTGGGCCGCGTCACCTGCGTGCGCAGCTTCTCCACGCGCTTCTCCAGGATCGCGTAGTCGCCGAAGAGCAGGTCCTCCAGCAGGCCGCGCGCCTCGGCGAGCGGATTCGACTTCGCCTCCTCGTAGGCGTAGTCCGCCGTCTCGAACGCGCGCACGACGAGCGCCAACCCGTCGCACGCGCGGATCGACGCCAGCACCTCGGGCTTCCCCTTCTCCTCGGTCTTCGGCAGGCCGGGATAGTCGGCGAACTCCATGCGCGCCGGCGTCACCTTCTTCGGCTTGTACATTTCCGCGAGCCACTGCAGGCGGCTGTCGGGGACCTCGACGGAGACGACCGGGCACTCGTCCTGCAGCGTGCCGGGGAGCTTCTGGCGCGCCCCGCCGAGCGCGTTGAAGGCCGTCGTCTTGCCCGAGCCGGGGCGACCGATGAGCGCGATCCGCATGGAGTTTCGAAGGCTGCGAGAGAGGGAGCGAGGGAGGGAAACGAACGCGTTGGCGGGACGAGGCTCAGACGAGCTCGGCCACGGCGGCGCGTTTGCGGTAGGCGAAGCGCGCGAGCAGGAGCCCGAGCTCGAAGAGCAGGATCATCGGCACGGCGACGAGCATCAGCGTGAACGGGTCCGGCGTCGGGGTGAGCAGCGCCGAGGCCACGACGGCCAGGAAGATGAACATGCGCCGCTGCTTCGCGAACCACGCGGGCTCGACCATCCCCGTGCGCGCGAGGAAGAGCATCACCATGGGGATCTGGAACACGATCCCCAAGATCACCGACATCACGATCAAGAAGGACATGTAGTTCGTGAGCGTGAGCTCGCTCTGCACGAAGTCGTCCTTCAGGAAGGTGAGCAGGAAGCGCAGCGCCGAGGGCACCACCATCAGGTAACCGAACGCGAGCCCGCCGGCGAACAGCGTCATCGACAGCGGCAGGTAGTAGAGCACCGCCTTCCTCTCGTGGGTGTAGAGCCCGGCGGCGATGAACTGCCACGCTTGATAGACCACGAACGGCCCGCCCACGGCGAGCGCGACGAGGAACGCCGCCTTCATCGCGGCGAAGAAGCCCTCGGTGACGCCGATCGTCTTCAACGGCCCCAGGATCTCCTTGCCCGCCGCGGCGTTCTCGGCCTCGGCGATCTCCTTGTAGGGCTGGATGAAGAACTGCAGTAGCGGCTCGTAGACGAAGAACGCCGCGAACATGCAGACCCCGAGCACGATCAGGCTCCACAAGACGCGCTTGCGGAGCTCCTCCAGGTGATCGCCGAACGACATGCGCGAAGAGCGCATCCGTTCGTCTTCTTCCTTCTGTCGATCGCGATCCGAGACCATGTCCTCGCCTTCGTCCGCCGGCGCCGAAGCAGGAGAGGATAAACGGCGCGGGGGCGCCCTAGGAAGGGCGCCCCCGCTTCGCGCGCGCGGCCGTTGGTCGCGCGCCCGTGAAGCCTCGAGAGCTGTGTTCTCGGGATCGCGCTCTCGAAGACCTATCCGATCGGATCAGTCCTGGATCTCGAGGCCGAGCATGCGGAGCATGCGGCGCATCGGCACCGTGCGGATCCCGAGGCTCGACGCGGTGAGGCCGTCGATGGCGGGCTCGGTCGCGATCCCGCCGTTGCCGCGGATCACGAAGTCGGTGTCGTAGCCCGGAGCTTCCTGAACGATGTAGTTGTGCGCGCGCAGGTGGTCGGCGAGCGTCTCGCGCGAGAGGAAGCCCTTGAACGAGCCGAGCAGCGCGACCTTGGGCGCGTAGTCCGGATCGTAGCGCCGATTCACCAGGAGGGCCCCTTCCCAGAGCGCCCACGACGCGCGGGAATCATCGACGACGCGCGTGATGCGCACCGTGCTCGTCGCACCCTTGCGGCCGACTTCGATGACCTGGACCGAGCCGAGCAGCACGCGACCGCGGTTGAACTCGCCGCGGATGCGGCTCTCCGGCGCGACGCCGAAGACCTCGAAGCGCATGCCGAGATCGATGTGATGGTAGGCGTTGAGATCGATGTAGGCCGAGCCGCGCAGCGGAGCGACCTTGATCACGCGCCCGTCGATCGCCGGGACCTCGACGCGTTCATCCTCGACGATCGAGGCGAGCTTGGCGTCGAGCTCCTTCGAGCGGCGTTCGAACTTCGCGAGCTTCTGCTCGGCGTCCGCCAGCGACTGGACGGCTCCGAGATAGGGCCCGCCCATCTCCGCGTAGACCTCGCTCGTGCCCTCGATCGACTTCTCGAGGGCCGACTTGATCTTCGCCTGCGCGTCGCGGACGGCCTTCAGCGACACGTCGAAGGCGGTCCCCTGATCGACGTCCATCACGTTGCGCGTGGCCTTGGTGAGGCCCGAGCTGTCGTTCCGGAAGCTGTCCTCGAAGGTCTCGCGCGCGCTCACGATCTGCGCGACGCGACCGGCGCCGGCCTGGTAGAGGTCCGTCGCGAGACGCTGGTTCTCTTCGTAGAGACGCCCGTACTCCGTCGCCATCGCGCGGACTAGCGCGGAGACATAGGAGACCGCGTACGGGGCCGCCCGGGCGGCGTCCTTCGCCGTCGCGTCGAGCGCATCCTGCTCGCGCTTCGGGAGCATGTCGAACTCGGAGATGCTCGTGCGGGGCAGCGAGAAGGCGAGCAGAGGCGCGAGGTCGAGCATCTGGTCGCGCGCGAGCCACTGCTCTTCCTTCTTGCGCTTCGCGGCGCCTTCTTCGTCGTCCTCCACATCGCTGCCTGACGCGTCCTTCTTCAAGACGCGGTCGTACTCGACGTCGAGGTTCTCCGCGGCCTTGCGGAGCTCGGCCATCAGCGTGGCGACGGGCTCGGAGGCGGCCTGGATCGCCGCGGTGTCGCGATCGAGCTCCATCAGGAAGCCCGCGATGTCCGCGGCGGACGGATTGCGGCGCGCACCGGACCAGGCGCTCGTCGGCAGGATCGAGGACGCGTGGTGCACGAGCGCCGTGTAGTACTCGAGCTGCGCGAGCTGATCGGCGCTGGCCTGCTCGACCGAGCTGCGCTTGCTCAGCGACTCTTCCAGACGCGAGTTGGCATCGAAGGCGAGGAAGCCCACGGCCAACAGCAGCAGGAAGGAGAAGATCACCCAGAGCAGGCCGACTTCGGCGCGCCCAGAGACCTTCGAAGTCACCATCCCAAGGTTCGACGGAGCAGCGAAGCGGAGCGAGGTCATGGAGTCACGGCTCGATGCGACGGCCTGGGAAGCGACTCGGGAGAACGGACGCAGGCTGCGGAACGCAGCAGCGCGGAGCGGAGAGCTCGATCGGATCATCGCGCACCTCCGCTGAGGCGCGGGACGCTCGGCACGCGGACGCGAACATCGTCTTCGAAGAAGAAGACGTTCAGACCACGGCGTTCGGCTTCTTGGAAGAGCGGGTTCTCCTGGAACCAGGGCTTCTCGTCCCCGCCTTCGCCCTCCTCCGTCGGCGCCATCGCGCGCAGCGAATCGCGGCGACTGCCGGTGAGGATCACCATGTCGGTGTTCTCGTCGATCGCGTCCTGGAAGGAGAAGTTCAGCTTCCCGAGGATGTCCTGCACCGCGAGGGCGCTGTAGCTCTCGCCGTCCGGGGCGACGATCACGACGTTGCGGCGGTAGTTCGCGTTGAAGACCGCGTTCTCGATCAGGTCCCCGCGCACGACCGCGTGGGTCAGGGGATCGATGCCCGGCATGTACGCGAGCTGGACGCGGGACGGTTCGCCTTCGGCGCCGATGCGATCGACGACCGCGACGGCCTTCACGCGCTTCGCACCGAGCGGCAGGGGCTCGACCACGAAGAAGCTGACCCCCGGCCGCAGGTTGTCGCCCGCGTCGAGATCGATGAATGCGACGGCCGACTGCGTGGCGCCGTCCACGACGCGCACCGAGCTCACAGGGCTCGGCGGCGCCTGCAGCACTTGGCCCTTCGCGACGTCCGGGAACACCGTCTCGATCGAGTCGGAGACGAGCAGTCCGCCGAGGCGCTGGCCGCGGTCGCGCACGCTCTTCTCGGTCTTCTGCGTCGCGGGCTCGATCTCGCCGCTGCGCTTCGCATCGAGCGCGGCGGTCTCGGCCTTGGCGAGCTCCACGACCTTGCTGAGATCGCCGATGCCGGTCTTCACGACCGTGTCGAGGTCGGACGCGCCGCGGGCGGCGCCGAAGGGCAGCGCGTAAGCCTCGGCCGTGTCCTTGGCCTCGCCGCCCACGCTGGCCGTCTTGCGCTCGTTCGGATCGGTGTAGAGATCCGCCGGCAGACCGGCGTTCGCGGCGAAGGTCGCCGCGTAACGTTCATCGAACGCGGAGGCCTCGCTGCGCAGGCCCTCGAGGACGCGCTGCAAGCCGGACTTCAGCGCGTTCGCGCGCTCGGTGAGGTAGGAGCGATAGCCCTCGGTCGAGTACGAGTAGGTCTCTTCCGAACCGAGCTTCTCCGTGAAGAAGGAGCTGAGTCGACCGTAGCGCTCGATCTGCGCCAGGCGATCGACGTGGAGGTCGAGCTTCCGCCCGATCCGCTCCTTGCCTTCGGTCCAGCCGAGCTGAGACTCGACGCGGCGCATCTCGGCATCGCGCTCGTCGCGATCGCGACGGGCGGCCTCGAGGGCCCGGCTTTCGTCGTCGCCGAGCGGCGCGAAGGGCTTCGGCGTCACGTCGGAAGCCGCTTCCGGGGCCTTGGCGTCGAGCATCGAGAGGACGAGCTCGGCGGGCTGCTGCGCGCGGCGCGCTGCGACGAAGGCATCGACTTGCTCGTCGCCCACCCCGGCCGCTCCGTACGCCGCGCCGAGCGCCGTCTTCAGCGCTTCGCGCTCGACGCGACGCGCTTCGGCGAGGACCTGATCCCAGCCGGCCTTGTCGCCGGTCTGCAGCACGCGCGCGGCGCGACGCAGGTCGTTCCAGGCCGCATTCTCCGGCGCTTCGACGCCCCCTTGCGCGATCTCCCACGCGGCGCGCAGGCGCTCGGTGTCGAGCTGCAGGTCGGCGTACTTGATGGAGATCTGCTGCACGATCTCGAGCAGGCTGATCGTCGGCGCCCAGGCATCGCCCGCACCGACCGTGCGCGTCGCGTCGATCGCCTTCTGCTCGGCGATCGCGTCGTCGCCGTTCACGTTGCGAGCGACGGCGTCGTAGAGGGTCTCCCACTGCGCGCGGAGATCGCGGAACTTGATCGCCATCTCGCCGTCGGTCGCGTTCTTCGCGTCCGAGGTCTCGCCGCCGAACGGCGTGGAGAACAGCTTGCGCAGCTCGGTCATCACCGCGAGGCCGGCGGTCTTTCGATCCGACGCCGCGCGGTACGCTTCTTCGTCGTAGGTCACGCCGAGAACCGGAGTCTTCGGCGGCACCATGCCGTCCTCGTCGAGGACGCGCTTCAAGTAGAAGTCCGGCTTGTGCTTCGACGAAGGCGCGCCGCGATCGAAGATCGGCTGCGCGTACTTTGCGACGTCCGCGGCGAAGGTCTTCAGATCCTTCACGCGCGAGGCGTTGCTGCCGCCGCCATCGTCGGCGGCTCCCGGCAGCGTCGGCAACGCCGAGGTCACGCCGATGATCTGGCTCAGCGCCTTCAGCTTCGCCTTCTCGTATTCGGTGCGGTCCTTGCGCGCGGCGAGCTGCTGATCCTGGCGCAGGCGCTCGCGCGAGTCGTCCTGCATGCGCATCGAGGAGTCGATGTACCAGGCGAAGCAGAACAGCGTCAGCAGGAGTAGGAGCACGAACCACGAAGCGCCGACGGTCGACACTCCGCGATCGGCTCGCGAGCGTGCGGCATGCACGTGCGACGCCGTCTTCCGGGGCTGAAGCATCAGGAGTCCTCCGGGGACTGCTCGAGGAGAAGGGCTCATCTGGAGTCGACGACCAACTCCCACCGACACGCGCGGTCTCCAGCTCGCGTCCGATCTCCACGAGCGCGGGAGCCCCGCGCGTTCGCGGTGCTCGAGCTCAGGGCGTCGGCGAGCAGAGAGACAGCCGCATCCCTCGGCGTACGCGCGCGGCAGGCTGGCCGAGCGGCGTCCGCGAAGCGACGCGAGCGAGGGGCGAGGGCGGTGAGTGCGGGTGGGCGGGGACGGGAGAAGCGACCGCAATCCCGAGGCGTACAACGCCGGAACGACGCGGATCCGAAGGAACCTCTGCTCGAACGGAGCGGGTCCACTCGAAGGCGTGGCAGGGCGCGAGAACGAGGGTTTGCGAGGCGCGGGTTCTACCCATCGCAAAACGGTCGGGCAAGATCTTTCCGCGCGGCCCGCCGCGCGGAGAAGACAGCGCCCCCGCGCCGCGACAGGCGAGGATCCCGGCGCTACTATCTCGCCGCCCGACGCGAGTTTCGCACCGCGCGAGAAAGGGTTGCCGCCCCCCTCGCCCCTTCTCGCGCCGCGCGCTCGCGATGCACGAAGATCCCCGGACCACCTCCCGCGCCGAGCTCGCACCGCCCCCGCCCTGGCTGCCGCCTCGCGCGCGCTTCCCGCACCTCCGGATCGTCGGGGTGCTGGGCGGCGTCGCCGCGGGGAAATCCACCGCGGCGCGCGTGCTCGAGGAAGCCGGCGCGCTTCGCCTCGACGCCGACGCGCTCGCTCTCCGGCGCCTGGAGGAGCCCGAGGTGCGCAAGGCCCTGCGAGAGCGCTTCGGCCCCGAGGTGCTCGACGCCGAGGGCCGCGTGGATCGCCCGGCCTTGGCGCGGCTCGCGTTCTCCGCCCCCGCGGCCCGCCGTGAACTGGAGGAGCTGATCCATCCCGTCGTCCGAGCGCGCCTCGCGGCCGCCCTCGATGCCGCGGAGCGCGCCGCCGAAGCCGACGGGTCCCCGCGCTGGGTCGTCCTGGACGTGCCGTTGCTCGTCGAATCGGGCTGGGCGCATCTCTGCGATCACCTGCTCTTCCTCGAGACCCCAGCCGCCGTGCGCGAGGCGCGCGCACGCGCCGATCGCGGCTGGGGGGACGGCGAAGTCGCGCGACGCGAGGCCGCGCAAGTCGCGCTCGAAGTGAAGCGCCGGCTTGCGGAGCGCATCTTCGCCAATGAAGATGTCGCCGCGCTGCGCGAGTCCTTGCTCGCGTGGCTCCGCGAAGCGCGCGCTCGCTCGGGCTGAGGCCCTCTCGGTAAGCGGGCCAGAGGCCCATCGGCGCGGGAGACGAGCTTGGACGAGGGCGCGCGGCGCTCGCGGCGAAGCTCGGGTGCCGCTGGAGTTCGCTCCTAGCCAATGGTTCGCATTGCCAGGCGAAGTGGCCTCCGGTCGACCGCCTGGCGTTCGTCCTCCGCCCTCGACCGCGCGGCGATTTCCTGCTCGGCACTCCTCCTCGCGACGGCTCCTTCCTCGCCGGTTCCCGACTCGGCTGCTTTTCCGCGCTGCGATGACCGTGGCGAACGAAGCGCTCCCCTGACGGAGGAGCGCGGTCGGGCGCTCGAGGAGCGGTCGCTGGCGAAGTCCGCGCGGACCTTCCAACGTCGCTGAGCAACCCACGCGGGCGAGAGCCGGCGAGCTCGGCGCGCGAGATCCGAGATCAGCGCCGGACACGGCGACACCTTTCCCTTCCGAACCACTCTTCTCCCCTACCTACGCGCGGGCCCGAGGCTCGCGGCAGCAACATGATCGAAGATGACGCCTTCGGCGAGGGCATCGAGTACACCGGAGCGCGCGGCGAAGGCCTGCGCCCGCGGCGCAAGAAGGCGGCGAAGAAGGGCGTGCGCCGGAAGGCGACGCGCAGCGCTCGCGCCGCCGAGCCGAGTCCCGCCGGACTCTTCGACGACGAGGAAGAAGTAGGCGCCGAGCCCACCGAGGCGGCGCTCGAAGCGACGCCGCCGCCGCCTGCCCCCGCAGCGCCGCCTGCTGTCGCCCCTCCCGCGGCGAGCGCGCCGCCCGCGTTCGCGCCGCGCACGCCCTTCGGCGCGCCACCGCGCTTCGCGGCACCGCCGCCCGCCCCTCCGGCGCCGAGTCCGGCGGCGGCGCGACCGCCCATGAACACCCCCGCCGCGCCGCCGCTCGGCCCCAACGCGCACGAGAGCCGAACGAGCTACGGCGGCGGGCCTCAAGGCCGCGGTGGCAGGCACAGCCCCCAGCGCGGCAATCCGCATCATCGCGGCGGGCAGCAACATGGCGGACCACAGCACGGTGGCCCCCAGCAAGGTGGACCCCAGCACGGGGGCCAACAGCAAGGCGGCCAGCAACACGGCGGGCAGCATTCGCAGCTCCCCGTCGACGACGAAGCGCTGAACGAGGCGCTCATCGCGCAGACCAGCGACGAGCCGCCGATCGAGCTCGTCGACTTCCAGCGCCTCACCCTGCGCGAGATCCAGATCCAATCGCGCGAGATGGGCTTCCGCGACATCACGGGCATGAAGAAGCAGGACCTGCTCTTCCGCCTGCTGCGCGAGAAGACGAAGGGCACGCGCCCCCTCTACGGCCGCGGCGTGATCGAAGTGCTGCCCGACGGCTTCGGCTTCCTGCGCTCGCCCGAGTACTCCTACCTGGGCTGCCCGGACGACGTGTACGTCTCGCCGACGCAGATCCGCCGCTTCGCGCTGAAGACCGGCCACCAGGTGGAAGGTCTCGTGCGCGCGCCGAAGGAGCAAGAGCGCTACTTCGCGATGCTGCGCGTCGACAAGGTGAACGGGCGCGACCCGCTCGACTTCGACGCTCGGCAGAACTTCGAGGACCTGGTCCCGCTCTATCCGGATCAGCGCCTGAAGCTCGAATGCGAAGGCGGCGGCATGGAGATGCGCGTCGTCGATCTCGTGGCCCCGATCGGCAAGGGGCAGCGCGGAGTCATCGTGGCACCGCCGCGCACCGGCAAGACGATCCTCCTGCAGAAGATCGCGAACTCGGTGCTGAGGAACAACCCGGAGGTCTACCTCATCGTGCTGCTCATCGACGAGCGGCCCGAGGAGGTGACCGACATGCAGCGCACGATCAAGGGCGAGCGCTTCGAGATCGTCTCCTCGACCTTCGACGAGCCGGCGCTGCGCCATATCCAGGTCGCCGAGATGGTGATCGAGAAGGCGCGGCGCATGGTCGAGTACGGCGAGGACGTGGTGATCCTGCTCGACTCGATCACCCGCCTCGCTCGCGCCTACAACTCGGAAGCGCCCCACTCGGGCAAGATCCTGACGGGCGGCGTCGATGCCTCGGCGCTGCAACGGCCGAAGCGCTTCTTCGGCGCCGCGCGCAACGTCGAGAACGGCGGCTCGCTCACGATCCTCGGCACCGCGCTCATCGACACGGGCTCGAAGATGGACGAAGTCGTCTTCGAGGAGTTCAAGGGCACGGGCAACAGCGAGCTGCACCTCGATCGCAAGCTCTCCGAGCGGCGCGTCTGGCCCGCGATCGACATCAATCGCTCCGGCACGCGCAAGGAAGACCTGCTCTTCACGCCCGAGGAGCTGAAGCGCGTCTGGATGCTGCGCAAGATCCTGAACGAGATGAGTCCCGTCGAGGCGATGGAGCTCTTGGTCGAGCGCATGCGGAAGTCGCGCTCGAACGTGGAGTTCTTGCTCTCCTTGAGCCTCGCCTGAGCTGTGTTCGCTGGTTCAACGGCTGACGCCGTTGAGACGATCACCGCGGCCGCCGATCGGCCGCGGCGATCAGCCTGATCGAATCCCCGCGGCTGGAGATCCGCTCCGGCCTCGCGTAGGTAAGAAGACTCGCGAGCCGGAGCAGCCGGCCGCGCTCGCCCTCCTCCTCCTCTGCTCCTCTCGGTCTCCTCATGAGCGACGCGAAGATCCACGACTTGATCATCATCGGTAGCGGCCCCGCGGGTTACACCGCCGCGATCTACGCCGCGCGCGCCAACATGAAGCCTCTGCTCTTCACCGGCATGGGCGACGGCGGCCTGCAGCCCGGCGGCCAGCTCATGATCACGACCGATGTGGAGAACTACCCCGGGTTCCCCGAGGGCATCCACGGGCCGGAGCTGATGGAGCGCTTTCGCGACCAGGCGATCCGTTTCGGCACCGAGGTGGTCTACGAGAACGTCGACAAGGTCGACTTCAGCCAGCGGCCCTTCAAGCTGGTCTCCGCGGGCACGACCTATCTCGCGCGCACGGTGATCATCTCGACCGGCGCGCGCGCGCGCCTGCTCGGCCTCGCGAACGAGAAGCGCCTGATGGGCTTCGGCGTCTCGGCCTGCGCGACCTGCGACGGCGCCTTCTTCAAGCAGAAGGACGTCTGCATCGTGGGCGGCGGCGACTCGGCGCTCGAGGAGGCGAACTTCCTCACGCGCTTCGCCACCAAGGTCCACGTGATCCACCGCCGCGAAGCGCTGCGCGCCTCGAAGATCATGCAGGACCGCGCGCTGAACAATCCGAAGATCGACTTCGTGTGGAACTCCGAGGTCGTCGACGTGCTCGACAACGGCGGGAACCCGCCCAAGGTGCGCGCGGTCGTGCTCGCCGACACGCGCACGGGAGCGCGCTCCGAGCGCGCGACCGACGGCCTCTTCGTCGCGATCGGCCACATCCCGAACACCGACCTCTTCCAAGGCCAGCTCGACCTCGACGACAAGGGCTACCTGAAGGTGAAGCCGGGCACGCCGGAGACGAAGATCCCCGGCGTCTTCGCCGCGGGCGACGTCGCCGACTCGGTGTGGCGCCAGGCCGTCACCGCCGCGGGCACCGGTTGCCAAGCGGCGCTCGCGGCCGAGCGCTTCATCGAAGCCGAAGGGCATTGAGACGCACGCGATGAGCGAGGCCGCCGCGCCGCCCTGGGACGAGCTCGAGCGCGGCTTGATCGCGCTGCATGCGGAGATCCAGCGGCGCGTGCGCGCCGCGCTGCACCAGGCCGGCGAGAGCGGGCAGTGGCCCTGCGCGATCGCCGGCGTCGGCGCGGGCGATCTCACCTACGTGCTCGATGCGCTCGTGGAAGACACGATCGCCGAAGGCCTCGATGCGCTCGGCAAGGCCTGCAACACCGCGCTCGTGCTCGTCTGCGAAGGGATCGGCGTCCGCGAGCTGGGAGCCCCGGGCTCCGCGCGCCGCGCGCGCCTGCTCTTCGATCCCATCGACGGCACGCGGAACGCGATGTTCGATCTGCGCTCCGCGTGGGTGCTCTCCGGCGTCGCGCCCGATCGCGGCGAGGCGACGACGCTCGCCGACATCGAGCTCGCCGTGCAGACGGAGATCGCGCCGCGCGATCGCCTGCACTACGAGGTGCTCTCCGCGCGCCGCGGCCGCGGCGCGCGGCGGCGCTTGGTGCGCCTCGCCGATGACGCCCTCGCGCAAGAAGGCGCGCTGCGTTCACCGGATCTCCCCGGCCTCGACAACGCGTTCCTGGTCTTCTTCGCCTACTCCCCCGAGCAGCGCCCGACCGTCGCGCGCTGGCAGCGCGACTTCGTGCGCCTGCTCGAAGCGCTGGAGGGCATCTCCCCGCGCTTGATCTACGACGACCAGTACATCGCCAACGCAGGCCACTTCCATTGCCTGGTGACCGGCCGCTATCGCTTCGTCGCCGATCTCCGCGATCTCCTCGTGCCGCGCCTCGATCGCCCGACGCTGACCTCACATCCCTACGATCTCTGCACGGCGCTGATCGCGGAGGAAGCGGGCGCCATCGTGCGCGCCTCGGATCTCGGTCCGCTGCGCGCGCAGTTCTCGACCGAAGGCCGCACGGGCTTCGTGGGCTTCGCCTCGAAGCGCGTGCAAGAGAAGCTGGAGCCGGTGCTGCGGCTCGCCGCGCGCGAACTGCCCTGGCGCTGAGAGGCTGAAGAGAAGTCGAGCATACAGCCTCTCAGGTCTTGGCTGGCGCATCGCCTGACGGCGCTGCAGCTCGTTGCTCGCGCGCAGCGGAGCTTCTTCTTCAGCGCCGCTTCAGGTATTCCTCCGCGAGTCGCTCGCCGAGCGCCACGATGCCCGGTGTCGTGATCACGAGCTGCTCCTCCCGCCCCGGGAGCTCGAAGGCCTGGATGTGGAGGAGATGCGGATCCTTCTCGGCGAGCTTCGCCAGCTCGCCGACCACGTCGATCGAGCGCAGCCCTTCGACATCCGTCGGCTCCTGCTGGCTCACGAACCACTTCAGCTCGGGCAGCTCGAGGTCGTTGCGCGTCTGCGCGATCAGTTGCGCGAGCCAGGGCCCCGCGTTCTTCCGGTAGGGATGGAACGACATGTCGTTCTCGCCCAAGTGATAGAAGATCCCGGCGAGCTCGACCGCGTGGCCGCGCTCCTCGAGCTCGCGCCGCGCCTCGCGCACGAATTCTAGGAACGCCGGATAGAGGTTCCGCGACGGCGCCTCGCTCCCCTGCGGCGTCCAGTCGAGCAGCTGCGAGCCGCTGTGCGTGAACTTCGCGATCGCGATGGGCTCCCGCTGCTTCGAGGAGAGCTGCGCTCCAAAGCTGAGCTCGGGACCGAAGGTGTCGTAGGGGCCCGCGGGGCCGAGCGGCTCCCAGCCGGCGCTGCGCTTGAAACCTCCGCCCAAGCTGTACTTGAAGGCGACCTTCGCGTTGTCCTTCCGCAGCGCCGCGAGGCGCCCTCCCTTCAGCTCCTGCACGAACGCGCGCTCGCCCTCCATGTTGCGATGCCCGGCGAGCACGAAGAGCCGAACCTTCGCGCCCTGCGGATAGGGCCAGCTCGCCAGCGGCCGCGCTCCACTCGGCAACTTGCCGATGCTCTTCAGATACGCGTCGGCGTAGTTCACCCCGTGCTCGAGCTGGCCGAGCGTCCCGTAGTGATAGTGCAGGCCGCCGTCGCCGCCGATCTCCACCGCGTCGTGATTGGTCGGCACGTAGACGCAGAGAGGATCGCGCTCGCAAACCGCGCGCTGCCCGACGCTGATCGCGTGCATGTTGGCGCGGTTGTCCATGCCCCAGACCGTCTTCGTGCAGAGCTCGCCGAGGTAGAAGCGGAGCTCGGGCGCGCCGAGATCGGCTCGCCAGCGCGCGACGAAGCGCTCGAGGTTCTGGCCGTAGCTCGCGCGATAGCCGTCCTCGAACATGTCGTTCTCGCCCTGGTGCCAGCAGAAGCCCTCGAGGCGATAGCGCACCTTCTGTCGATCGAGCTCCGCGAGCGACTTCCGGACCCAAGCGAGCGCCAGCGGATAGAGCTCGAAGCCGCTCGGCCGATCGGGGTTCCAGTCGCCGCCGAGATGCGTGCCGCCGGCCGCGATCTTCACGATCGCGATCGGCGCCTTGAGGTGGCGGGACAGCTTCGCGGCGAAGCTGAGCTCCGGCCCGACCACGTTGTCCACGGGCTGCAGCTCGACCCAGCCGTCCGAGCGCCGCTTCTCCTCGCGGCCGATGCAGTAGGAGAAGCGCACGCGCGGCTGCGGCGCCTCCAAGCCCGCGAAGGGCGGATAGCGCTCGATGTGCTGCGAGTTCGAGTCCGAGCCGACCATGTTCGACTGGCCGGCGAAGATGAAGACGCGCAGTGTGCGCTCGTCTTCTTGCGCGCGCACCGGCGGAGCGAAGACGGCGAGGAGGAGCGACGCCGCGAGCGAACGCCAGAGCGGAGCGAGACGCGGCAGCGAGGCGAAGTTCATGCGATCGGGCTCCGAGCCAGCGACGAGAGACGACGTTCGCTCGCTGGCGCTAGAAGCAGCGCGGCGCGAGCAGGAGATCGAGCCGATTCGAAGAGCTCGAGCGCCCCGCGAGATCGAAGAGCAACGCATCCACGACGAGCTCGGTACCGGCGATCCCGCCGCGCGGGATCGCGAAGGGACCGAGGCACGCCGTGCCCGAGAGCAGCGGCAGCTCGAGGAAGGGCACGCCACCTCCGCCGACCTCCAAGCCGCCGCAATCGAACGGCACGCGCGCGGTCGGCGCGAGCGAGAGCAGCACGAAGCCCCACTGCGGCGCGCTCGGCGCGAAGAGGCAGAGCGAGACCGAAGAGCCCGGGCGCGGCGCGTTCTCGAGGCGCAGCACGGCGTCGCACTCGGGCTCGCCGTATTCAGCGAAGCCCTGGAACGGAACGGCGCTCAGCACATCGCTCGTGCCCTGCTGCACGCACGCGAGCACGAGCTGTCCGCCGACGGAGGCTAGCTGGATGCCGCCCGCGGCGCCGCCCTCGGGGAAGAATGCGTCCGGCACGCGCCAATCGGCCGCGCGTTGGAAGAGCAGCGCACCACTCGCGCGCTCGCGCACTTCGATCGCGATGCGCCCGCGCCCGCTCGCGCAGCCGTGCGGGCGCTGCGTGAAGAGCACGAGCGCACTGCGGAGGCCGCCGGGGCCATCGACGAGTGTCAGTCCGTAGAGACCGCCGGGGTTCAGCGCGTGTGTCGCGACGCGTCGCGCGCTCGAGCTCGCGAGATCGAGCTCCCATTCCTCGATCGGCGTCGTCCAGTCGGCGACGAAGACGCGCAGCACGCCGTTCGCGGGCTCGCTCGCGCACGCGAGTGCCCGGATCGTCGGGACCGCGGAGCCCGCGAGCTGCCAGCGCCGAGCAGTCCAGCGCAGCGTTCCCGGATCGAACTCATGGATCGTCTGCGCTTCGTCGCCGAAGTACGCGAGGCCACTCACGGGATCCCACTCGCCGTCGCGGTGCTTCCAATAGCCGCCGATCGCACCGGGCGCCGCGGGGATCGCACGCGCCGTGCTCGCGTCGGGGAAGCCGCGCAGGTCGCTGTCGAAGACCCACAGCGCGCCGAGCCCGCCGCGCGCGCCGGAGAAGATCCAGCGTCCGCGCGAGGCATCCTGCGCGAGCCCGACGAGATCGGGATCACCGCACGCGGTGGAGAGATCCACCGCGCGCGCGATCGAGCGGCATGGCAGCGTGCCGATCGATTCCGCGAACGAGCTCGTGGCGCTCCCCGCACCGGACCAGAGGTCCGTGCCTTGTGCGCGCAGCGTTGCTTGCAAGACGAGGAGCAAGATCAACGTGGGGAGCGCGAACGGCGAGATGCGGCGCATGACGAACGAGGACTCCGAGCGGAAGGACAGCGCGCACGACGCGCCGCCCCCGGATTCTCGCCGCAGAGCGCGGAGGACCACCAGGGCCAGGAGGAATCCGATCGCGACGACGCCGCGGCCCCCTACCCGCGGCGCGAACGGCAGCGCGAGGGACTTCGAACGCCCTCTTCATCCACCGCCCGCACCGCGCTCGAGTCGGTCCGAGCTCAATCTCCGACCGCCAACGCCAGGCCCGGAGAGAGCGCGATACCGAGCGGCATGCTCGCCGGATCGGCGACGAGTGCTTGAGCGTAGAAGACGCTGCCGTAGAGAGTGCGGGGGAACGACACGGGGAAGTTCGCGCTCGCGAAGCCGAAGGCGTTCGTGACACCGGACGTCACGACGAGCGTGCCGCTCGGATAGAGCGTGCATGCGCCTCCGAGCGGCTGAGCCTGCGCAGCCGTGGAGATCACGACCAGGTAGGGCGCCGCGACCCGGCCGGCCTGGAGATGGAGACGGACGTCCGGACAGCCGAAGAAAGGCAGCGTGCTCATGAGGGCCGGCGCGCCGCTCGTTCCGCCGCAGCCGGTGCCGAGGAGGCTCACCTTGGAGCGCATCAGCGCCCCGCAGAGATAGGTCTCTCCGTTCGCAACGGTCTGGCGAAGGCCCACGAGTTGCTCGCCGCCGAAGTGCACGAGGTGCTTCCGGCGCTCGTCGTACACCATCGCTGAGAAGGTGAGGATGGGAGATGGGATCGACGTAGCGGCCAACTGCCAACTCGTACCATCCCATTCCATCGTGCGCATTCCACCAACGTGGATCACTCGCCTCAGGGTGGAGTCATAAGCCATCGCACCTCTCCCATCCGGCCAGAGCGCCGAGGTCCGCGAGGACCAGTTGCTGCCATCCCATTCCCAGGTTTGGGGACCCCATCCGTACCAGACGGTTCTCCCACGCCCGGCGTCGTAGGCCGCGATGCCCTCTCCACCAGGTGGCGATTGGAGGGGTGTGCGCGGCGTCCACTGCACGCCATCCCATTCCCAGGTATCGCTCAGCGAAATGCCCCGTTCTCCTCCGAAGAGCACGATGCGCTGCCGCGCGACATCCGAGGCGACCCCGGCGGCGCTGCGAGCCGGAGGAGCCACCGGCGTCGCGAGCTGTCTCCAGGAGACGCCGTCCCACTCCCAGGTCTGCACCTGAGAGGAACCCCCATAGCGCATGCCGGAGATGAGCAGCACGCGGCGACGCACCGGATCGTAGGCCATCCGGTTGTCGCTATCGGGAGGGCTCACCGCGGTCGGGATCCAACGCCACCTCGCCCCATCCCACTCCCAGGTTTCGGCGCCGCGCCCCTGGCTTCTGGTCCAACCGAAGAGCACCGTGCGCCCGCGCGCGACATCGTAGGCCATGGCGTGGAAGCGGTGTGCTCCAGGATGCGCGGTCGAGTCCGCAGGACTCCATGCCACTCCGTCCCAGGTCCAGGCGTGATACCGCGAGGGCGAGATCGAAGCCCATCCTCCGTAGAGGATGGTGTGCCCGCGAGCTGCATCGAAGGCCAAGGCGCCCGTGTAGAGACCGGGAAGGGGCCCTGGCCGCGTCTGCCAATTCACCCCATCCCACTCCCACGTGCTCTCGAAGCGAGCGTCCGCGCTGCCGATGTACAGGACGACGCGCCTCCGGATCGAGTCGCTCGCCAAGCGAAGGACGTAAGCGGCGCGGTTGGGAAGGGTCGGCCGGACGACGTTCGGCAAGGCTCGCCAGGTCACACCATCCCATTCCCAGGTATCACCCTCGAAGCGCAGCACGGTCCGACGAACGGCATCGAACGCCATGGGTCCGCCGTACCCCACCCCCGGGGGAGTGGGAGTGGGGAGCCAATTGACCCCATCCCATTCCCAGGTGATGTCGTTGTACGAGTTCGGGACCAGGTAATCACGACCTCCGAAGAGCACGACGACGCGACGAGCTTCGTCGTAGGCCATCGCGTGCTCCACGCGCGGTGGCGGGGCGACGCTCGGCGCAGCCGGGCGCCAGTCGACGCCATTCCAGACCCAGGTCTCGTCGTTGGATCCCGTCAGCGGCCCCCAGCCGCCGAACATCACGATCTCACCTCGAGCGGCGTCGTACGCCATCGCGTGTCCGACGAGCGGACCGGGTCGGGTCGCCGGGAACATCTGCTGCCAGCTCACCCCATCCCATTCCCAGGTGTCGTCGAGGTACCGACGGGCTTGATCCAGACCACCGAAGAGCACGACGCGCTGGCGCGCCGCATCGTAGGCCATCGCATGGTCCGTCCGGATCGGCATCGAGCGCGCCAGCATCCACTCCACCTGCGCTCTCTGAGCCGACGACTCCGGGCCCGAGAAGGCGAGAGTGAGCAGGAAGAGCACGATCAAAGCGCCGCGTGTCGCTCGACGACCCACGGTGGAGATCCTTCGCTCAGATCCTGAGCGGGAAGCGAGATAGAGCACGACGAGGTCCTTGCCCACGCGACGGGGCCTGCGCGCGACGGTGGTTCGGCGCGCGGTGGGATCTCGGGACGATGCGCCAAGATAGCTCAGAGAGTCGCTTGGCGGACAGTCCCCGCCAGATCTTCGCCTCGCCCGGGTTCATCGACGCGTGCAGACTCGCGCCGCGCGAAGAAGATGGCGACCACGGCGAGGGCGATCCCGAGCGCCGCGAGCGCGAGCCCGACGCGCAAGCTTCGCGGCCGATAGACGAACTCGACGCGCTGAGCTCCCGCCGGCACGCGCAGCGCGCGGAAGGCGAGCTGCGCTACCTCGATCGGCGCCGGGGAACCGTCGATCGTCGCTTCCCAGCCCGGGAACGCGCTGTCCATGAGCGCGAGCCACGCTTCGCCGTCGAGCCCTTCGATGCGCAGCACGACGCGATCCGGCTCGTCGAGCTCGAAGCGGAGCTCGCCGCGCGTCATCGGCGGCGCGAGCGCGCGTGAAGCGGCCTCGTCGGAGAGGAGCAGCGTGCGATCGAGCTCGGAGGCGAGCGCCGTGTCCCCCGCTTGCAGTCGAGCCGCCCCTTCCGTCGCGCCGATCGCGCGCGTGGTCAGGAACGCGCGGCGCCCTTCCGCACCGATCGGCTCGTAGACGTAGAGCCCGTCGCGCGGCGGGAGCTCGCTCGCCGCGGGGAACGCGAGGCGCAGGCCGCGCGCCGCGAGCAGCTCGGGCGCGAAGGCGCGTCGATCGAGCGCGTAGCGCACGCCCATCCCGCGCATCACGGCGCCCTCGACGGGGAAGTTCCCGACGTGGAGCTGCGCCGGGCTCGAAGGCCATTCGACGAGCGGCGAGCGCAGCGCGGGCAGGAGCAGCAGCGACTGCTGGAGGAGCTGCCAGCGCGCGCACTCGATCGCGTCGTAGCCGCGCACATCGCGGAGGCGGACGCCGCTCGCGGCGTTCGGTGGCAGAACGTCCGTCGCACCCCAGATGCGGAACTCGCCGTCGCCGCGCGCACGCGCCTCCGCGAGCCGCGCGTAGAGGAACTCGAGCGCCGGCGTCGCACGAAAGATCGGCGCCTTCGCGCAGACGGTGTTCCAGGTCCCGCCGAACGACCAGAGCTCGAAGCCGATGCCGAGGAGGGCTGCTCCCGCGAGTGCGGTGCGCGCGCGAGGAAGCGCTGCGAGGCGCGAGAGCGAGCCCATGAGCAAGAGCAACACGAGCGCCGCCGCGCCGAGGAGCGCCGCGCGCCCGCGCGACGAGAGCGGTCCGCCCTGCAGTCCCCAGAGGATCCGCCCGCCGCG
>JAEUHW010000173.1 GCA_016793245.1 Planctomycetota bacterium | reverse complement strand
TATCTGCAAGGCGCCGCGCTTGGCCTGGCGACCGATGTCGATGCGTGCCGCTACGATCCGCGGCAAGCCGAGGGCGTCGAAGATGCCCTTGCGCTCGCACAAGCGCTCGGCCAAGTGCGTGCGTGTGCAGCCGCTGCGTCCCAGCTGCTCGAGCCAGGAAACGTCCGACGAGACGAAGGGTAGGACCGCGATCTTCATGCCGCGGTTGTAGCGTCAGCAGAGGCCTGTGTCCAGCGAGAATCGAAGTGGGCAAAGGAAAGGCCTCCAGCGGGCTCCGAGACGGCGCACGACGTCTATCGACGAAGCGAAGCCGCGCCCGGAGGCGCAGCAAGCGACGTGAACGACGCGCTGCGCTCCGCGTTTCTCGCTCGCGTCGTTCACGCGTCCACTCTCGAATGCCGTAGACGCGGTTCGCGCGCGTCGGGCGCGGCGATTGCTTCGCCGTAGGGCCGGGCGTAGCGCATGCGCGGTCTTGCGTTCGAACGCCTCTCGCTCTCGCTTCTCGCTTTCACGCTTGCAACTGCACGGTGGACAAGTCGATGCGAGAGCGGTACCAGGAACGAAGACGAACGAGAACATCTGAACGCGAGGTGCGCGACGACCGCTCCGCCAGCCCTCCGGCGAAGCAAGCGCCGCGCCCGCCGCGCGTGAACGACGTCGAACGACACCCCACGTCGACGCGCGTCCGGAGCCGATCGCGATTCGAGAGCGAACGCGGCGTTCACGTCGCTTGCATCGCCTCCGGATGCGGCTCCGCTACGTCGAAAGACATCGTGCGCCGTTCCGGAGCCCGCTGGAGGCGGGGGCTCCGGAACTCATGTTGTCGGGAGCATCCGGACGTCGATGCGTGAACGACTTCGCTAGACGAGGGTTCCCCGCCCGCGCGGCGGCTGCGACATCGCGCGGCGAACAACGTCGCGCAATCTAGAATCCGACTTGCTAGGAAACCAACAACGCCCCTTCTGCGTTCTACATGCAGGAACGAAGTCGGGGAAGGCGACGCGCAAGGAAGCAGAGGAAGCCAGATGCGCTGCAAGTTTCATCAGCTCGAGTTCGAGTTTCGTCAGCACGGTGGGAAGCGGAAGGGCGCGGGGCGGAAGCCGAAGAACGCCGAGCCCGGCATGCCGCACCGTCAGCGCGCGAAGAAGAAGCGCCACGAGCCGCTGCATGTCACCGTGAGTCTCGCCGATGGCCTGCCGTCGCTCCGCCGCGGCGGAGCGCTGAAGCTCGTGCTCGCGGCGCTCAGCGCGAGCAGCAATCGACACGGAATGCGGATCGTTCAGTATTCGATTCAGCGGGACCACTTGCACCTCCTCGTCGAGGCCGAGGCTCGCGAGTGCGTGGCGCGTGGCATGAATGCGCTGCTGAGCCCGCTCGCGCGCGCGTTAAACAAGCTCTGGGGCCGCCGCGGCAAGGTCTTCTCCGAGCGCTATCACGACGAGGTCATCTCGACGCCGACCCAGGCCCGCAACGCGCTGCGCTACGTGCTGCAGAACGGCAAGAAGCACGGCGTCGTGCTGCCTTCGTCGATCGATCTCTGCTCGAGCGCGCCCGTGTTCGACGGCTGGATGGAGCGCCCATCGATCGCGTCGGTCCCTGCAGCGCTGGTGGTGGCCGCCGTTGCGCCCGCCTCGACCTGGCTCCTCACCGCCGGCTGGCGCCGC
>JAEUHW010000135.1 GCA_016793245.1 Planctomycetota bacterium | reverse complement strand
TCGTCGGCGTGAGCGCGCGCGATCTTCCGTCCGCAACCCATCCCGTGCTCTTCGCGGAGAACTTCGAGGGGCCTCTCGCGGGCTTCTCCATCGTCGATCAGGGCAACACGAGCGGCCCGTCGGCGTGGTTTACGAGCGGCGGCTATCTCTACCAATCGAGCAACATCAACAGCGGCAGCTCCGATCCGCTGCTACCGGGAACGCTGGCCGTCGCGGGCGATCCGACGTGGCGCGACCTCACACTCGCGGTGCGCGCGCGCTCGGAGGACAACGATATGTTCGGTCTCGTCGTGCGCTATCGCGGCCCCGGCGACTACTACCGCTTCCACTGGGACGCCGAGCGGAGCCATCGACGCTTGACGCGCGTGCTCGGCGGCGTGGCGACCGTGCTCGCGCAGGATGCCGAGCCCTACGACGCGCTGCGATGGTATCGGCTGGAGCTCGTGGCGCAGGGGAACCTGCTGCGCGCGCTCGTCGACGGCCGCGAGGTTTTGCGCGCGACGGATGCGGCGCATCCGCAAGGCCGCATCGGCTTCGCGACCTGGGCCAACTCGCTCACCGCGTTCGATGACTTGGTCGTGCGCGCGGGCGATGCGACGGGGGCGCTGCCGGGGCTGCTGCTCGAGGAGCGCTTCGAAGGCGCCTTCGCCGTGCCGTGGGTGTTCGTCGACGACGGTGCGGTCGAAGGGCCTTCGGCGTGGAGCCTCTCCCGCGGCGAGCTGGTGCAAGCGAGCAACATCGCCGACGGCGACGGCGCGCGCGCGGGTTTGCCGAAGCGCGGCACGCTCGCGATCGCGGGGGAGCTCGCCTGGAGCGATTACGAGGTCCAGGCGAGCGTGCTCGATCAGGACGATGACGCCTTGGGCCTCGTCTTCCGCTACCGCGACTCGCAGAACTTTTATCGCTTCTCGCTCGATGCCGAGCGCGGCTATCGCCGCCTCGTGCGCTGCCAGGGCGGGACGTTCACCTTGCTCGCCGAGGACCGCTTCGGGCATACGCCCAACCGCGCGCAGCGCCTCGCGATCCGCGCTGAAGGCGCGCGCCTCCGCGTGCTCGTCGATGGCGAGCTCTTCTGCGACGTCCTCGATCCGAGCGGGATCGCGAGCGGGCGTATCGGCTGCTACTCGTGGGCCAGCGTGAACGCGCGCTTCGACGATGTCCTCGTGCTGCCGCTGGTCCCCGAGCGCGCCGTGCTCGCGGCGCTGCGGTCTCCCTCGGGCTGGCAGCTCGAAGGACGCGCACCTGCTTCCGCGGGCGCGCTCTCGATCCTGGCGCTCTCGCTGGCGCGAGCTCCCGGCATCCCGCTCGCGCTGCTCGATCCCGCCGATGCGCGCACGCTGGCGCTCGCCCCTGATGCGCTCTTCTTCCTCTCGCTCGGCTCGGCGGCGCTCTTCTCCGGAGTGCCGGGTGTCATCGATGGTACGGGGCGCTTCTCGGCGGAGCTCCGCGTGCCGGCCTTGCCCGCGTTGCGCGGCGTGCCGTATTACCTCGGTGGTTAGACCACCGGAGGGGGACCCTTCTCGGTGGGCGAGCTCTGGCCCACGGTGGAGCTGCGCTTCGAGTAGCTCGAGCGCTCGCGCACGCGAGCGCTCGGGCCCTAGCTGCGACCTAGAAGGTGAACACCGTACGCGCGGTATTCGTGACCCCGACGATCGAGCTCGTCGGCACGTCGATGAAGAAGAAGGCCACGTCCACGATGGCGCCGGTCGCGTCCACCGGGATCGGGAAGTGCACCGTGTCGAAGGCGCCATCGCGGAACGGTATCGCCGCGCCGTCGGAGACGACGGTGCCGAATTGGCCCAGAACGATGAGCGCGTCGGCGAGCGGGTCGGGGTTCAACCAGGCGAGCTGGCCGCCGAGGTTCGTGAGCAGGAACGAGCCCGAGAAGCTGATCAGCGGAATCGCGACCTGGCCCACGTGCTGCAGCGCTTCTACGTGCCAGCCCAGCGTGCTCGTGCCCGAGGGATCGACGACGAAGTCGTAGGCGCCATAGCCGCGGTTCGGCGAGGTCGCGCCGTTCCGCACCGGCTGCACCGTGGGCTCGAGGAACGCCGTCTCGAGCCAGAGCTCGC
Source organism: Planctomycetota bacterium (assembly GCA_016793245.1). GTDB lineage: Bacteria > Planctomycetota > UBA1135 > UBA1135 > JADKAF01 > JADKAF01. The sequence continues at coordinate 7,211 of JAEUHW010000135.1, read as the reverse complement.
GGTTGTAGCCGAAGCCCAGCGTCAGGCTGTTGATCGAGTCGTAGTTGCCGGAGCGACCGATCGGGCAGCCGGGCGGCGAGCCCGGATCCGTGCCGCCGAGCGTCTCGAACGCGACCGCTCCGGAAGGCGTCGCCGTGCTCTCGCCCGGCGTCGCCATGTAGCAGAGCGCGGTCGGGCCGTTCGGCAGCGTGATCGGCGTCGCCGCGATCGTGACGTTGATGGTGAAGGCCCCGGCCGACGGCAGCGTGATGTTGCCGATCGACACGCCGCCGATCGGCGAGCTCCCGGTGATGTCGGGCACGAAGCAGCTGATCATCACCGTCGTGGGATAGAACTGCACATCGGGAACGTTCGTCGGCGTGCCCGAGACCCAATTGTTCGGGAAGACCGGAACGTTGAAGCCGGTGACGGTGCTGTTGCCGGTGCCGCGCTTCATGGCGGACGAGGGGAGGATCTTCCAGAGGCAGTCATCCGCGAAGTTGCCCGTGGTGGCGAAGTTCGGGAACTGCCGCAGGTTGACACTCGGGGTCTGGTGATAGAGGTGCAGGCCGTTCTGGTTGCCCGGCACCTGGGCCGTGAGCATGGCCGCGGGGACGGTCGCGGCGAGGACGAGGGATCGCAGGGCTCGCATCGGAGCCTCCTTGGGAAGAGAGGTGCCGCACTCGGGGCCCGCAGCGCGGGAAGTGCGGCCGCGGATCGCCGCTCAGGGGACGACGGCCCGATAAGGGGGAGGAAAGACGCGGGTCGCGCCGAGTAGCGCGAATTCCGATTTCCTCAGTCGGAGTCCATGCGGCTCGCCAGCTCGACCAGGGCTCGACCGAGCATCTGACGCACCGCGGCCTCCGACTTGCCGAGCTCCTCGGCGATGGCGCTGGTCCCGAGCCCGAGCAAGCGCGACATCGTGATCACGTCGCGATAGTGCTCGGGCAGCTCTTCGAACGCGCGCTCCAGGCGCTCCGCGGCTTCGCGCCCGAGCAGAACTTCGCTCGGCGAGGTGATCGTCGAATAGCAGCGCCGCAGCTCTTGCTCGTCGCGCAGCTCCTCCAGGCGGCGCATGCGCCGGGCATCGCGCTTCTCCCGCTGGTGGAACTTCCGCCGGTCGGCGAGCTTCATCAGCGCCGCGCGGAAGAGCCACGAGCGGAACTCGGCCTCGCTGCGGTACTCGAAGCGATCGCGGCGCTCGAGGATCTCGCGGCAGACCGACTGCACGAGGTCCATCGTCGACTCCTGCGCGGCGAGCAGGGGATCGCGGCGGAGGCGCAGGTAAGCGCGCAGCCGCGGCAGGTAATCGACGAGCAGCGTCTCGATCTGCGCGGCGTCGGGGCGGAAGGTCGGGTCGGGCGGTGGGGCGTCGTCCGGGCTCATGCGCGGCGGTCGGCTCGGGCGGGGCTGCGCAGCGTAGCACGGCACCGAACGCGCCGCGATGCCGACCGTTGCCTCCCGCGTTGCACAGTAAAGGTGCCAGGCACCTTTACTGTGCAGTGAGCGGGGGATGAAGCTCTGGGCAAAGGGCTGGAACGGCGTGCGCTCGAGCGGCATCTTGCAGCCATGAGCTCCCGCGACACACTCTCGATCGATCGTCGTTCCTTCCTGCAGCATGGCGCCGCCTTGGCCGCCCTGCCTTTGCTCGGCCGCGCCGCGCGCGCCGGCGCGCGCCCGCGCTTCGCCGACGATCCCTTCGCGCTCGGCGTCGCTTCGGGCGATCCCGCCGCCGATGGCTTCGTGCTCTGGACGCGCCTCGCACCGAAGCCGCTCGAGCCCGGGGGAGGCCTCGGCCGCGAGGTGATCGAGGTCGGCTACGAGATCGCCGAGGACGAGGGCTGTAAGAAGATCGTGCGTAAGGGCCGAGCGTTCGCGACGCCGCAGCTCGGGCACTCCGTGCACGTCGAGCTCGCGGGGCTCGAGTCGGATCGCTGGTACTGGTACCGCTTCCGCGCGGGCGATGCGGAGAGCCCGATCGGTCGCGCGCGCACCTTCCCCGCTCGCGAGGTGCTGCCCGCGCGCCTGCGCTTCGCCGTGACCTCGTGCCAAAACTACGAGCAAGGGCTCTTCACGGCCTACGAGCAGATGCTCGCCGACGATCCCGATCTCGTCTTCCATCTCGGCGACTACATCTACGAGTACGCCGCGGGCAAGAACGGCAAGGTGCGCACGCATCTCGGCGGCGAGATCGCGACCCTCGACGACTACCGCGTCCGCCACGCGCAGTATCGCTCGGACCCGCTGCTGCAGCGGATGCACGCGAGCTGCCCCTGGCTCGTCACCTGGGATGATCACGAGGTCGACAACAACTACGCCGACAGCGTCTCCGAGGAGAAGGGCATCGCGCCCGAGATGCTGCTCGCGCGGCGCGCGAACGCCTATCAGGCCTATTACGAGATGATGCCGCTCCGCGCGCGTTCGCTGCCGCGCGGCCCGCACTTGCGGCTCCACCGCAGCTCCTCGTTCGGCCGCTTGGCCGAGCTGCTCGTGCTCGACACGCGCCAATACCGCAGCGACCAACCGAACGGCGACGGCAAGAAGCCGCTGAACGACGCCGCGCTCGCGGCATCGAACACGCTGCTCGGTGAGGAGCAGCGCGACTGGCTGCAAGGCGAGCTCCTCGCTTCCACGGCCGTTTGGAACGTGCTCGCCCAGCAAGTGATGATGGCGCTGGTCGGGCTGCCGAAGGACGGCGGAGAGCCGCTCTATTCGATGGACCAGTGGCCGGGCTACGCCGCGGAGCGCGCCTCGCTGCTGCGCTTCCTCCACGAGCGCCGCATCCCGAACCCGGTCGTGCTCACCGGCGACATCCACAGCGCCTGGGCGAACGAGCTGCGCATCGACGATCGCGATCCGAGCTCGCCGCGCGTCGCGACCGAGTTCGTCGCGACCTCGCTCTCGAGCGGCGGCAACGGCACGGCGAAGCCGAAGTACCTGGACGAGCTCTACGCGCGGCACCCCGGCGTGAAGCACCACGACCAAGAGCGCGGCTATCTGCGCTGCACGCTGACGCCGCAGCGCTTCGCCACCGACTTCCTGGTCATCGACGAGGTCGAGAAGCCCGGCGGCAAGACCGCGGTGCGCGCGAGCTTCGCGGTGGAGGCGGGAACGGCGGAGCTGCGCCGCTTCTGAGCTCTCGAGCAAGGCGAGCGCGAGCTAGCGCGCGCCGCCGATCTTCGTGTTCATACCCCGCGAGAGGACCAGCGAAGAGGCGTTCGCCCCCGGGTCGAGCACCAGCCACTGCGTGTAGAAGCGCTGGCTCACGAGCAGCGGGTCGTTCACCGCGATGGGTAGGCTCGCCGTACCCGCGGCATCGGTGGCGAAGTTGAAGAAGAAGAGCGGGTTCACGAGCAAGTTGCATCCAGGCGCGCCGCCGATCGGCAGGCCGGGGAGCGGTAGGTCGGCGATGCCGAGCATCAAGGTCGCGACGGTGCTCGCGCGAGCATTCGAGAGGTTCAGCGCGAAGCTGCGCGCGACCTCGGGGATGCCGCTCGAACCGTGCAGGGGGATGAGGTCATTGCTGCCGGTGCAGCCGGCGCCGTACGGCGTGAACTCGCCGCGCACGAAGTCGCCAAGGCGCTCGCCGTAGTAGCCCTGTAGCACGCCGTCCTTCAGGCTCCAGTTGGCGAAGACACCCGGCTCCCAGAAGAGCTGCCAGGCGTTGAGATCGAAGCTGCCGACGGCGGGATGAGAGAAGTCCAGCAGCAGGTTCCGCGGATCGGAGCGCCGCACCTTGGCCACGAACTCCTGGCGATTCGTCGGCGTGACGTCCATGTAGCAGACGAGGCCGAAGAAGTTCGCGCGGTCGGCGACGGAGAGGCGATTGTCGTCGCGGCGGTAGATCACGAGGTCGTAGTCGGTGGAGGCGACGCGGAGGCGCCACGCGCCCAGATAGCTCTCGGGCGTGAGCTGCGGTCCGCCGGGGATGCTGCTCAGGAAGCCATCGCTCACCGACGGCGTGCTGCGCCGCCGCGCGTAGGTCCCGATGTAGGGATCGGGGATGATGCCGGGGTTGTCCTGGAAGTGCCCCGCGAGCTCACCGGGGCTCGTGTTCATCCGCTTCATGGAGAAGCGCCGCCCGCGCGAGCTGCCGCCTTCGCGGGTCTCGTCCCAGCGCATGTTGGCGCTGGCGCCGCTCTTGATCCAGAGATCCACCCACTCGCCGGAGAAGCTGCCGTTCACGCGGGCGTAGCTCCCGTTCACGTCCTTGAAGAGCCCGACGCGTCGATCGGTGATGAAGTAGCTGTTCTCCTCCAGGTGGAGCTGCATCGTTCCCGGCAGGTGATAGATGTCGAGCGTGCAGCGGTGGCCGTCGATCGAGAAGTCATATCGTCCGACCGAGGCGAGCTCGGGCCAAGCGTGGGGCGTGCGCACTCCGGTGATGTAGCCGCCGGAATAACCGTAGGCGAGGTAGTCGTAGGCGATCCGCTGGTAGCCCTGCGGATGACCCGAGCTCGGGCCCCAGCTGTTCTTGCAGAGGAAGTGCCAGTCGGCGGGGTTCGCGCTCGAGCGGTCGTAGCCGATGATCAGCATCGAGTGGCCGCCGAGGTTCGTGCTCCCGGCTTGATAGCGCCACATCGCCATGTTGCTGCGGTTGCCGGCGAGGTCGAAGTCCCAGACGACCTCGTAGCCTGCTCGCAGCACCGACTCGATCTCGGCGGAGCTCCTCGGATTCACGAGGCGCGCGAAGCTCGTGACGCCGAAGTAGCGCGGGGCCTCGAGCGCGGTGCGCGGCAGGTTCGCCGGATCGAGGTTCCAGGTGTTCACGTTGTACTGGTCGAGCCAATGAGGATCGGTCCAGTCGGGATGCGCGCCCATGTCGTAGCCCAAGGGGAGAGCGATGGTGCCCCGTCGATAGGGCATGGCGTTCTCCTCGGGGATCGAGAGGCCGCTCGCGAAGTTCTGCACGTGCCCCATACCGTTGCCGCCGCCGAAGGCGCCGACCTGGTTCTCGGTGCGGTCGGGGCCGTACGCCGAGAGCACCGGCGCCGGCCCGGTCGGGCGATCCCAGTTGGGATGCAGCCAGAACATCTTGCCCAGGTAGTTCGCGAACTCCTCCGAGAGGTCGAGCCCGGAGTAGCCGAGGCGCGTGTAGCGCGCCTCCAGCGCGGCGACCGCGGCGAACGTGATGCACGTCGTGCGGATGCCTTGGTTCTTGATGGGGGTCTGCCAGGCGCGGTGATCGACGCTGGTCTGGGCGCGACTCGAGGCCGCACCGGCGCTCGCGACGAGGGCGGCGAGCGCGGCGAGGGAGAGGTGGCGTTGCAGGGCGGACATGGCGGGGCTCCAGGTGAAGGGCGAGCGCTCGCGAGGGCCGCGCACGAAGCGCAGGGTCCCGCGGCGTGGAGGAGAAAGACCCGCTGCTGCGCGTGTGACACGAGACCCGAGAAATTCGGAGTGCGCGGCGCTACGCTCTCTCGCTGCGGGAGGCGCTCCCCCCTTCCCGCGCACCCTCCGTCGCGTCGGCGATCCCGTCGTTCGCCGCGCCATCTCCTGGGGCGTTCCGTGGATTCGAGCTCGCTATCCGACCTCCCGCGCGCGTGCGTGGAGGAACTCTTCGAGATCGTCGCGGCCACCGCGTCCGCGCAGCGCGCGGCGCGCTTCGAGGCGCTCTGCGGCGCCTATCCCGAGCATGCGGCGCGCCTCCGCGATCTGCGCGGACGCGTGCTCGCGTTCGACGAGCTGATCGACGGTGTCGCCACGGAGGTCGCCGCCGACGGCGATCCCGCGCAGATCGGCCCGTATCGCATCGTGGAGCGGCTCGGCGAAGGCGGCTTCGGCGTCGTCTATCGCGCGCTGCAAGAGGAGCCGCTGAAGCGCGAGGTCGCGCTGAAGCTCGGGCGCGAAGCGCGCGCCTCGCGCGCGTTCCTGCGGAGATTCGAGCTCGAGCGCGAGGCGCTCGCTGCGCTCGATCATCCGCATGTCGCGCGCATCCTCGATGCGGGACGCGCGATCGACGGGCGCCCGTGGTTCGCGCTGGAGTACATCGCGGGCGTGCCGATCGACGTCTACTGCGAGCGCGAGGCCCTCGATCTCCGCGCGCGCGTCGAGCTCTTCCGCCAAGTCTGCGAGGGCCTCCACCACGCGCATCTCCGCGGCATCCTGCACCGCGACTTGAAGCCCTCGAACCTGCTCGTCGCGACGGTGGTCGAGCCCGACGGACGGAAGCGCGCCGTCGCGAAGGTCATCGACTTCGGGATCGCGCGACGCCTCGACGAAGCCGGCGCGCTCTCCACGGCCGAGCGCACGCTCGAAGGCCAGATCGTGGGCACCCCCGAGTATCTGAGCCCCGAGCAGGCGAGCCTCGACCCGCGCGCGATCGACGCGCGCAGCGACGTGTACGGGCTCGGCTTGGTGCTCCAGAAGCTCCTCGTGGGCGCCTTGCCCTTCGGGCGACCCGCGGCGACGCCGACGGGGCTGCACGAGCATCTGCGCCGCGTCGCGAACGAGGAGCCGCCGGCGCCGCGCGCGTGCTTCCTCCGCGCGCTCGAGCGCGGAGAGGCGCCGTCCGCGGCACGCGAGAATCCCAGATCCTGGGAGCGCGCGCTCGGCAGCGATCTGGGCTGGGTGCTGCAGCGCGCTCTCGCCTGCGCGAAGGAGCGCCGCTACCAATCCGTCGCGGCGCTCGACGAAGAGCTCGCGCGCTGGCTCGAGCATCGCGCGGTGCTCGCGGGGCCGCCGAGCGTGCTCTATCGCGCGTCGCGTTTCGCGCGCCGCTACCGCTTGCAGCTCGGCGCGGCGCTCGCGGTCGCGCTCGCGCTGATCGCCGGCACGATCGTCTCTCTCCTGTACGCGCGCGAGGCCTCCGAGAGCGCCGCTCACTCGCAGCAGAGCGAGCTCGCGGCGAAGCGCAGCGAGAGCGCGGCGAGACGGAGCGAGCAGGAAGCGCAGCAGAGCCGCGCCGCAGCGCAGGAGAACCTCGATCGCTTCCTGCGCATGGCCGACGGCGTCGTGCTCGACGAGCTCGAGCGGGAAGCGCGCGATGCGCTCGGCGCGCCGCGTCCCGAGAACCTAGAGGCGATGCAAGGCTGGATCGCGCGCGCGGAGGCGCTCGCGTCCCGCCTCGTCGGGCATCGAGAGATGCACGCGCTGCTGCGCGAGCGCGCCGTCGCCGAGTCGGGTGCGAGCGGCGTTGAGGAGCCGCGCCTCCGCGAGCCCGCCGATCAGCTCCTCTTCGAAGGCTTGGCGAAGCTCGTGCAGCGCTTGGAGCTCTTCGCCGGCGCGAGCGG
>JAEUHW010000073.1 GCA_016793245.1 Planctomycetota bacterium | reverse complement strand
CTCGAGCCGCACCCAGCGCCCGAGCGGCGGCAGAGGCCCGGCGACGAAGTCGGCGCCGTTCGGCCGCCCCGGCCCGTGCGCGGGCTCGCCCCAGCGCGCGCGATGATCCCAGCCGTTGCCGTCGTGGAGCTGGATCTGCACCGAGCGCGGCGGATCCTCGGGATCGAGATGCACGTAGGCGAAGAAGCGATCGCCTTCCTGCAGCAGCAGCGGCTCGCGCGCACCGGTGAAGAAGTCCTGCGAGAGCCCCTTCGCGCTCCTCCGCAGGCTGCGTTCTCCGCTCCGCACCGGCCCGTCCGCCGCGAGGATCCACCGCCAGCGCTCGCCATCGCCCTGCGGCTGCGCACCCGCGGGAACCTCGTCGTCGATCCAGACGCGATCCTCCGCGCACTGCGGCGTCGCCGAATCGAGGCCCAGCGCATCCCAGTACGCGACGCCGTCCCAATGCGTGATCGCGAGACCGTGGATCACGCTGCCCGGCGCCAAGCCCACGTCCTGCGCGGGCACCTCGAGCCGCACCCATTCGCCCGCGCGCGGCAGATCGCCCATGCGCCGCCGCGAGCTCGTGCCCGCCTCGCCCCACGCGATGCGATCCTCGCCCCAGAACGCGCGGTGGTTCCACTCGCCCGCGGCGCCGTCGTGCCACTGCAGCATGATCTCGCGCGGCGGCCGCTGCGGATCGATCCACACCCACGCGCAGAGCACGTCGCCCGCGCCGACGCGCAGCTTCGTCTCCGCGCGCCGCAGCACGAACTGCTCGAGCTCGCGCGCCTCGCGCCGGATCGCGCGCCGGCCCGAGCGCACGGGAGCGACCCCGCTCGCTTCGAAGACGAACGCGGGCCCCTCCACGAACGCCCCCGGCGGCAGCTCGTCGTCGATCCACGTCGTCGTCGTGCGCGGCGCGCGGACGCGCTCCGCCTCCAGCGTCGGCTCCGCGTACGCGAACGCGTCGAGCGCGGCGCGCAGCTCCGCTTCGATCGCGCGCGCCTCGGCGTCGAGCTCGCGCGTGCGCCGGCGCTGCTCCTCGCTCGGCACGCGCACGAACGGCGCATGATCCTTCACGTTGCCGTCGAGCGGCGAACCGTCGAGGTTGTCGAAGAACGCCGCGAGCGCATAGAAGTCGCGCATCGCGAGCGGATCGAACTTGTGATCGTGGCACGTCGCGCAGCCGAGCGTCAGCCCGAGGAACACCGTGCCGAAGGTGCTCGTGCGATCGACGAGGTTCCGCATCGCGACCTCGTCCTCGATCGAGCCGCCCTCCCCGGTCGTCACGTGGCAGCGCAGGAACCCCGTCGCCACCTGCTCCGCGAGCCCGCCGTCGGCGAGCTGATCCCCCGCGATCTGCGCCGCGCCGAAGCGGTCGTAGCGCAGGTTCTCGCGGAACGCGCGCAGCACCCAGTCGCGGTACGGCCACATCTCGCGGTAGTTGTCGAGATGCAGCCCGTGCGTGTCGCCGTAGCGCGCGCCGTCGAGCCAATGCCGCGCGAGATGCTCGGCGCAGCGCTCGGAGGCCAGCAGATCGTCGACGAGCGCCTCGTAGCGCGCCTCGCTCGGATCCGCAGCGAAGCTCTCGACCTGCTCCGGTGTGGGCAAGAGCCCCGTGAGATCGAGGTGGATCCGCTTCACGAGCACACGCGCATCCGCCGCGTCGCTCGGCCGGAGTCCCTCGCGCTCGAGCTCCGCGAGCACGTAGCGATCGAGCTCGTCGCGCACCCAACGCGCGTCGCGCACGACGGGCGGCGTCGCGGGCCGTGGCGCATGGAAGGACCACGGCAACGCGCGCTCCTCGGCGCCCTTCGCACGCGCGGCTTCCCTCTCGTTCTGCGCTCCCGCGACGCTCGCCAGGGCGAGAGAGAGGAGCACCACCTGGCGATGAGCGGAGCGTGCGAGCATGCGGCGTTCCAGCGACGGGGAGAACCTCTCGCCACGAGCGCGGCGCGAGGGCACCGGGGCGACCTTACCAGCGCTAGGTGACCTCCGCGACCGCCGGTCCTCGGTGGAGCCGCAGGATCGCAAGTCGCCTCGGCGCCACCGCCGGGCATGCGGGTTCGCTCGAGGGAATCCTCGAACCCGCGCCCGCGTGTTCTCGCTCCAGACCGAAGCCGAGCATCTGCGCTCGAGCGAATCGGATCGGGGAATGAGTCGATCGTGGATCGCGGAGTCAGCGCTCCTCGATCAGCTCGAGACGGGTCCTCGCCGCAGGCGTAAGGGCGAATGTTCTCCGAGCTCCGGACGCGAACCAGCGCTTTGAGCACTTTGGCTTCGCATAGGGTCCGGACGCAACCTAGCTGCCGAGTGCACATCGAAGGCGCCGAGGGAACACCCACGACCGGACGATGCTCCGATCCTCGCCCGCATTTACCCCGCCCCTGCTCTACCCAGGAAACCAGGATCGGATAGGTTTCGTCTAGGCGCCAAGCCTTCTGCCGATGAGCGCTTCCGTCAGCGCGACCGAGGGGGCTGCGATGTTCCGTCCTGCACCAACTGAGGTGTCGTCGTGAAGTATCTTCGGAAGAGCCCTGTGTGCTCCGTGGTGATCGCTCTGCTCGTCTCGACTTCCATGGCACAAGTGCCGGAGGAGTCGTTCCGCTCGCACTGGGGCGAGCGCTACGAGGCGATCGAGTCCGACTCCCGCTCGGCAGGGGAGAGCGAGAACGCCAGCCTGCGCTCGGCACTCTCGTCGATCCAGCGCTGGAATCGCATCGCCATCGACGCCAGCGGACTCGACCACACGCCCGTCCGACCCGGCGAGCCGCGCGTGTTCGGCGAGCAGCTCGGCCCGTGCCGCGCGGCGCGAGCGATGGCGATCGTCCACATCGCGATCTTCGAAGCGCTGAACGCCTCGACCAAGCGCTGCCAGAGCTTCGTCGGGCTGCATCCCGCCCCATCGAAGACCGACCGCAACGCCTCGATCGCTCAAGCCGCCCACGACACGCTGAAGGTCCTGTTTCCCTCCCAAGCGCCGCGCTTCAGCGTGCTGTTGGCAGAGGATCTGGACGCCATCCCCGATCGCGCGTCGAAGCGCTTCGCGATCAACCTCGGCCGCACGGCCGCGCTCGCGACGCTCGGGCAGAGCTACAACGATGGCTCCGCGCACGCCGAGCCGCGTCTGGGCACCGGATTCATCCCCAGCAACGATCCCGGCTTCTGGCGCCAGGATCCGATCAGCCAGCTTCCCGTGGCCATGGGCGCGGAATGGGCGCTGCGCGTGCGCCCGCTCGTCATGCCGTCGGCGAGCTTCTTCCGCTTGCCGCCGCCGCCGGCGATGACCAGCGCGGAGTACACCGCCGCCTTCGACGAAGTGAAGCAGCTCGGCGGCGACGGCATCACCACGCCGACCACGCGCACCGAAGAGCAAACCCAGATCGGGATCTACTGGGCGTATGACGGCACGCCGAGCCTCTGCGCACCGCCGCGCCTCTACAACCAGATCGCGGTGCAGATCGCCGAGCAGATGGGCTCGAACGATCTGGAGACCGCGCGCCTGCTCGCGCTGGTGAACATCGCCATGAGCGACGCCGGCATCGCGGCTTGGGATTCGAAGTACCACTACCAAGTCTGGCGCCCCGTCGGCGGGATCCGCGAGTCGGATCCGGGGACGGGACCCACGGGCCTCGGTGACGGCAACGCCAACACCGTCGGCGACCCGAGCTACAGCCCCCTCGGTGCTCCGGCCAGCAACCTGCAGGGTCCGAACTTCACGCCGCCCTTCCCCGCCTATCCGTCCGGGCACGCCGTGTTCGGCGCGGCGCTCTTCCAGATGCTGCGCAACTTCTACGGCCGCGACGACGTGAGCTTCACCTTCGTGAGCGACGAGCTGAACGGCATCACGCGCGACAACCAAGGCCAAGTTCGTCCGCTCGTCCCGCGCAGCTTCTCGAGCTTCTCCCAAGCGGAAGAAGAGAACGGCCAGAGCCGCATCTACCTCGGCATCCACTGGTCGTTCGACAAGACCGGCGGCATCGCCCAGGGCCGACAGGTCGCGGACTACATCTACGCCCGCGTGTATCGCCCGGTCGGCGCAACGGTTCCGCAGTAGTCCCCGCGGACCGATTGGTTGGGGAACGCCCCTCGGCGCTCGTGCGGCGTCGTGGGGCGCTTGCATTTGGGGAACCGAAGAGCGCGATTCGCAGCTCCGCGATCGAGTAGAGCGCGCGGAAGAGGTTCTACGTGCTGCATGCCTCGAGGCAAGACGAGCCTTCGAGCTCCGCCAACGCTGCACGATCACGGAACACGCGGACGGGAGTAGGGACGTAGACGTCGTGCTAGGAACAGCGTGCGTCGCAGCGAGCGCCCATCCTGTAGACGTACGGGTCTCCCTCTCAGTTGGCACGATTCGTGACGCACGACAGGAAGGCCTCGATCGGATTCGGAAGCACTCTCAACTCGGAGCCTCGACCTGCCCGGCCGTCAGCGCATGCCGAAGCGCGCACGTGACGCAGTCGTTCCTCGGGTCACACGAACCCCGCGTTCTCGTTAAGGCTCCTGGTCGTCCCCTTCACGCCCCTCCCCATCGAGAACTGCCATGAGCTTCCTCCGCCACCTCGTCGCCCTGCTCCTCCTCGCCGCTCCCGCCGCCGCTCAGACCACCGGCTTCCCGTTCATCAACGACCTCACGCTGAACGGCTTCCTGTCCGGCTCGACCTCCTGCAATTTCACGAACCAGACCGGGAACCCGCTGAACTTCCAGGTCACCGCCGCCCCCAACGCGCCCGTGACACTCATCTTCGACACGGCGCCGTGCTTTGCGGGCTCGATCCCGCTCCCGCCGAGCCTCTGCTACGGCTTCGTGATCCAGCAATCGCTGGACCTCTCGCTCTCCTCCGGGGCCTTCTTCTTCACCTGGAGCGGGGCCACGAACGCCGCCGGCGTCTTCTCGGTGACCTTTCCGGCCTCGACGACCGCCTTCACCTTCTCGGTGCAGGGGTTGATCCAGGATCCGAGCTGCCTGCCGTTCCTGCTGACGCAGGCGTATCAGGTGCAGGTCTGAACAGACTCGGCAGGCCGGCTGCGCGAAGATGGTCAGCCGCGCTGCCCGGGAGAGTCGGCCGGCGATTCCGTTCCGAGATTCCTGTCCTGCCAGAGCACGGCGCGGACCTCACCGCGGTGGAACCCCACCACCATCCCTCGCGGAGGTCTTCGCCATGTTCTCTTCCCTCTCTCGAACCCGCGCTTCTCACGCGACTCTCTTCTGCCGCGGCCTGAGCGTCCTAGGCCTCGGTCTCTCCCTCGCCGCCTCGGCCACCGCCCAGCGCTTCCAGTTCGACTACGGCGCAGCGGGGCCTGCGGAGATCGGCACGGCTCTGATCCCGGGACCGTCGAGCTACGGCGTCCTCGGCACGCGCAACCAGACCGACTTGCTGGTGCTGGGCGCCGACTCGAATGGAGCCGAAGTCCTGGATTACGCGGTGTCTCCCCTCACCGCCTCGAACCTGACCCCACACGACGCGCTCTCGACCTCGAGCGGAGGCTTCATCGCCACCGGTGAAGTCCGAGGAGGCTCCGCAGATCCGGACCAACAGGTCTTCCTCGCCGCATTCGATGCCAACGGCGCGCTGGTCAACGGGGTGCAGCTCCTCATCTATCGCGGGCACGCTACGGGCATCCAGAAGGGCCCGCGAGTCATCGAGCGCTCGGGCGGGGGCTTCGCCGTGGTAACGAACATGGAACCGGGGACGCCCGCTGCTCGCGGCGCTCTCTTCGGTACGCTCGCTAGCCTCGGGCTGCAGTGGAGGTACGAGTACCGCTACAGCAACCAGCCCATCGAGCTCCACGACCTCTGCGAGGACACGAACGGAGATCTCATCGCCTGCGGGACGATCAAGGACCCCCAGTCGGCAGGCCGTCGGCGACTCTTCTTGATGCGTACGACCGCGCTGGGCATCCCGGTCCCGGGCTGCGCGATGAGCTTCGGGGAGGCCCAACCCGACTTCCTCGATGTCGAGCACACCGCCCTCACGCGAACCAAGGACGGTGCCTTCGCCATCTGGGGTCATTACGGACCGCTCTCGAGTCGACCGGGCAGCTTCCTGGCCAAGATCGGCGGTCCTTGCTTCCAACAGTTCCTCTGCAAGACCGAGTATCCCACGGTCTTCCACACGCGCGCCACGATCGAGGAGTACCCGAACGGCGACCTCATCTGCAATGGGCGCGTGGTGGACATGCTCGGCACGAACGACGGCTGCGTTCTGCGCATGAACGCGAGCTGCGGCCTCCTCTCGGCGCGCGCCTACGGTTCAGCCGGAACGGCCGAAGAGCTCTATCAGGTGGCGCCGACCTCCGACGGCGGCTATGCCGCGATCGGCTCGTCGCAGATCGTCTCCGCACCCGCGAACGCCTACCTGGTGAAGACCGACACCAGCGGCGCGCTGGAATGCCATGAACGCGCGTTGAACCTCGTTCCGCAGCCTCGCTACCTCACACCGCGTCCGCACATGATAGTGCACGAAAGGAGCTTGGGGATGCGCTACATCTACATCCGCCAGGATCCTCCGTGGTCGGATCCGAGCAACCTCTGCTCGGAGCCTTCGTGCGTGCGCGCGCCTCGCAATCTCTCCCTCTGGCTGCCCTTCGACGAGACCAGCGGTACGACGGCGGGCAACGCGCTCGCCATGTCCGGAGCGCCGCACGGCGCGCACACCGGGTCCCCACTGCCGACGCCAACCGCAGGGAAAGTCGAAGGCGCGCTCGCGCTGAACGGCAGCCAGAACTTCGTCTCGGTTCCGCATCACGGTGCCATCGACATCGGCACCGGCGATTTCAGCATCGACGCTTGGATCCGTCTCCCCGCCTCGCCTTCGTCAGGTGTCCAGGCCCTCGTCGACAAGCGAGTGAGCACGACGGGTGGGATCTTCGGCTACTCGTTCTTCCTCTACACGACGAGCAGCGGCAGCACGCAGCTCGGCCTGCAGCTCGCCGATGGCACCTTCGCGAACTATCTGTCCCCGGCGCTGGCCTTCGTTCCCAATACCTGGCACTTCGTCGCCGTCACGGTCCGGCGGAGCAGCGGCTCCTCCTACTTCGCGTTCGATGGCAGCTACTTCGCGTTCACGGCGGGCCACCCGGGATCGCTCGTCAATACCGCCAGCCTGAGCGTCGGCCGCAACTCGGCGGGCTTCGGTACGAGCGGCTTCGTCGGCGCCATCGACGAGCTGGAGCTCTTCCGCCGAGCGCTCGCGCCTATCGAGCTCCATGGGCTCTGGCAAGCGGGTGCCGAAGGCAAATGCAAAGAGAGCTGCTTCTTGCCGAGCGTGCGCGGCATCTGCCACGGCTCTTCCAGCGTGATCGTGACGGGATCCGTGTGCAACGCGACCAAGGACACGCAGAGCTACACGCTCTGGTTCACGGGCTCTCCCGCGGGCTCTGGCTGCAACGTGCAAGGGCCGACGAGCTTCACCTCCGATCCCACCTTCCTCACCAGCGTGCCGTCCATGAGCTGCAAGAAGTTCTCCGTCACCATCCAGCGCCCGGCGCAGATGACGCAGATCGGACAGCTCGCCTGCTACGAGATGCTGGTCTCCTCCACCTCCGGCACGAGCATGCTCTGCAGCGGCAAGATCAAGGACGCTTGGTGGGTCGACTGCCCCGCCCTGATCTCGGGCGACGCGCAGATCCTGAAAGTGCGGCAACCCGCGTCGGTGGGCCCCCTGCGGATCCGCAACCTCGGCAGCGCCGCAGCGACCCTCCCCTACCGCCTGACCGCGCTCGATGCGTTCGGCGCAGCCGAGGCGAGCGTTCTCAGCCTGAACGGCCTGCCGCCGGGAACTCCCGCGAGCGGCACGGCACTCTTCGCTCCGAACGGCTCCGCCGACCTCGACCTCACGGCGGAGTTCGTCGACTGGGACGGCCTGCGCCCCTTCTACGTGCAGATCGAAGCCGACACCGACGCGGACGGGATCTACGAGATCCTCGGCACCCAGACGCTGCGCTGTCACGTCGGGGATACGCCGCTCGCGACCTACATCGGAACGGCCGCGCCGACGACGCAGGGCACGCCGCGGCTCGAGCTCGATCAGTTCCCGACGACGGGAGCAACGATGCGGGTGCTGGGCTCGGGTCTGGTGCCCCACGGGATCTCGATCCTGGGTGCCAGCTTCGCTTTGGCGCAGCCACCGCTCCCTCTCTCCCTGCTGAATGCGCAGCCCGCCGCGAACCTCTACCTCGACTTGATCACGATGATGGCCTTCACCTTGGGCGCAGACGCAAGCGGACACGCGAGCTTGCCCGCAGCGCTGCCCGACGATCCCTTCCTCATCGGTGCCTCGGTCTACTTCCAGATCTTCGACATCGATCCGGCGCTGCCCTACGCGCTGCCGATCGGATGCTCGAGCGCGATGCAGGTCTCGCTCTTCTGAGGCCGAACGCCAACCTCCATGGCCAAGCGGGGAGCAGCGCCCAGCCCTGCTCCCCGCTTGGCATCCGCTTCGA